>NZ_KV816952.1:0-15871 GCF_001814535.1 Actinomyces sp. HMSC065F12 | reverse complement strand
AGAAGCCGGATACTCCAACCCCTGAGAAGCCGGACGACCAGCAGATCGCCAAGGCTGAAGCCGCCCTCATCTCAGTGGTCAAAGTTCGAGACGAGGCACGCTCCGCGTACATGTTTGCGACCGCCACTAAGAATCAGGCTCTCGCAGCACAAAAAGAAGCCCATATTCGTCTCCAGGCAGCCCAGCGGCGCACTGAACACGTCCGATCAACATTCACGGACATCGAAAAACAGGCACTCGACACGTATGAGGCAGCCCACGCACGGTACGAGGAGGCGCAAGCCAGTTATGACAACGCCAGCGCAGCCCTCAGGTCAGCCGTCCAGACTGAAAAACAGGCACGTGACAACTATGAGGCAGCCCAGAGCGTGATTGACGCCGCCGAAAAGGCCACGCCATTCAACTGGCAGAAAATGACGCTCGACCAGAAGAAAGCGTACCTGGCTCACCGCGTCCAGGAAAAAATCAACGAATACCGCGTCCAAGGCGGACTCGCACCCCTGCCAATGGTGACCCGCTACAACCAACTGTGCAACGACTTCGGCCAATGGATCGTTGAAGGCGAGAAGAAAGACGGCAACGGCTGGCCCCTCCGCTTCGAACACCTGTACGACGGTGGCGGGTACGACGCGTTCAACAAAAAACACCCCGAAATTGGCGTCACTGAAGCCGAATACAACCAGCACACGGTCGCACGGGACCTTCCCGGTGACACGATGAACACGAAAGTTGAAAACCTTGCTGCACGCTGGAGCAGAGACAGCAATGGCAAGGTGACAGAGAACCTGGATGCCGCCGACCCTGACGTGATTGCAGCCAACATTTTTAATGGGCTCGCCAACTCGAAGGGTCACAACAGGAACTTCCTGAACGCGGACATTAACGCCGCAGCAGCAGGGCTCGGGTACAACGCTCAGACAGGCCAATGGGTCTACGTGTGGCGCGGACTAGGCTTCACCAGCACGCCCGCCGACGCCTACAACGTTCAGGACACCACCTCGTGGGCCGGAACGGACGCGACCCACGGAGTGTCCTTTAAAGACAACCAGTACGTCAAGAACGGTGACTACAAGGATCTGAAACCGTCGGAAGACTACCATCCGATCAAGGGTGTCACCACAACAAAACTGACCAACCCGCTCACAGAACACACGCCCGAAGCCGCTCCTGAAGATGTCAAGGCTGCGCAAGACGCCAAGAAGGCTCTCGACGCGGCAACAGAAAACACAGCCCAGGCCACAAAGGCAGCCGAAACCGCCAAGACCGACCTGGACGCCGCCCAGCAGGCCGACCAGGACGCCAAAGCGGCATACGAAAAAACAGCCGGAAAACAGGCTGGACTCCTCACACGAGTCGAACGCCTCGAAGCTGAAGCCCAGGAATCCTACGACAATGCCAAAGCCGCAGCCGAGCAGTCCGTCAGTGCCGAAACAGACGCGCAGGCCGCGCTCGACACGGCACAGGCAGGCGTGGACAAAGCGAAAGAAGCCGTTGACGCTCTGGAAGGTGAAGGCGCGGGAGACCGCATCGAATCCAACTATGAGGGCAACGTCAACCGTGGCGCCCCCGTCCTGACGCCTGAAGCCTGACAGTCACTGACAGTTCAGCCCCCTGGCCGCGCATGGTCGGGGGGCTGAACTTTGTTTTACCAGCCTTCAACGGTGATCGAGTTTTTCGCCGCCGGAACGAGCTTGCCGTCCACCACTTCGAGCGTGACACCCAGTTTTGTCACCTTAAATGGATCAGCAGGCGCCCCCTTGTCGGTGTACTTGGCAACCTGGAGGACGGGCTCACCGCTGCGCTTGTAGATGACCAGGCTGATGGTGGCGGGAATGTTGCTCGCCTCAGCTGGGGCATACGAGTCCAGGTCCACCTGTTCCAGGTCGAGAATGTCCACGTGATCCATCGTCATGTCCTGCCAGGTTTCGCACGCCCACAAGACGGGGGTTGACGCGCCGTTGACCTGGATGCGGCCACGGGCGAACGCGTAGTCACAGTTCGGGTCATCGTTACCCATCGCCTCCTGAGCTTTCACGGCCTGCTCCACGTGGTTGCGCGCATAGTCGAGGACTTCCTGGGTGGGCTGTGCGGACGCGTCCTCCTCCAGGTACACGGGGGCTGACCCGCTGAAGAATGGTGCCAGGTCGCCGTCTACGCTCTGGGCACCGCCGATCTCGTACTTGCCGATCAGGGCGGGGATGCGCGAGTCGCGCAGCACATAGTCAAGCAAGGCTCGGGCAGACTGGGAAACCAGTGATTCCTGCATGAGGCCGCTGGTGACGATTACCGAGTCGCCTTCGACGCTGGTGTCCAGTTGAGCCTCCTCCGCCTCACTGACCACGGTGAGCAGGGGCGAGGTCGCCAACTTTGTGTCGGGCTGCCAGCTCGTGTACGGCTCACCGTCAATGGTAGGGATGTACTGGGTGTCGCCAAAAATGTCCTTGCGGGACCGGTCGCCCACGTCCACGGGGTCGAAGTCGGGCAGGGTGGTGTCCATTTCGATGCCACGCTTTTTGCACGTGACGGTGAAGGTGGGGTCGCCCACCCACTGGTCGGCGAACGGGAAGTCGTCGATCTCGCGTGTCATTTCTTTACCGATGAGTGTTTTCAGGGTGTCTAGGTCGCCTTCTTGGAGTGCTTTTTCCAGGGTGGGGCGGGTTTTTTCGCAGGCCGCCTGGGCGTGCTCGACGGTTGCCTCAAAGTCACTGAGGGCGGTGGATAGTTGCCCGCTCATCTGGGCGGCAGCTTTCTCGTTTTCTTCGCTCACGTACTCGGCTGCGCTTTGGGTGGAGCAGGCGGTCAGGGCGGTGGCTGCCATTACGGTGGCGAGTGGGATGGCGAGTGTGCGTAGGGTGCGCATGTGTGGGTCTCCTGTGAAAAGAAACTAATAGGGATACCCACATGATACTTTACGTTGCTACGTTTTCTACCGTGTTCGGCGGCCAGCCCACCTGCCCGACACCAGCTCGCGCACCTGATCCGGCAACACCAACTTCCGACCCACACCCTCCACACGCGACGCCACAATATAACAATTCGCCACCCGATCCTCGCTCCTGCCCTCCACAACACCAGGCTCACACAGCGCGCGACGCACCTCATCAGTTAACACGCCACTAGACGGCAACCGCATCCACGCACCCCCCACCAGCTCCACGCCACCACCCGTCACCACCCCACGAAACACATTCGCCACACCACCATCCGCCACCACCACATTATGAACCGGACGAAAATGCTCCCGCTCACACTCCAACCGTCCCGCAATCAACAACCGGCCAGCCCTGCCAAACGGCTCACACCGACGCGGCAACACGCCAACAGCACGCGCAATCTTCGCACCCGACACCTTCGTCAAAAAACGCGCACCCTTCACCTCCACCCACCCCAACGCATCCACCCAAAAATCCGGAATATACATGCGCCCACCCACCGGATACATCCCAGGCTCATAATCCCAATCCCACCCCATCAAATCAAAAAACAGCGCCCACCGAGCCTCCAAACGCGACCGAAACACCACCCCCGAATACTCACTCACCTGTGCGCCGCTCTTCGCCCGCACACCACGCGACCCGACCCCCACCTACACCACCAACTCACCCTCACGCACCACCGGAACCACCACCCACAACAACTCCACCAACGCATCCTCCACATCCCGCACGCACCCACCCAGCGGAGCACCCCTAAACCCAGCAGCCTCCACCAACACGCCACGATCCTCACCCGAAAACTCACCACACTGCGACGCCACCACCCAATCGGCCAAACGCTTAGCCAACACACCCCACTCAGCCGACTCATCACCAGCCGACACAATCAACCGCACCAACGCTCCCATCCGCCGCACATTCGGCACCGGCAAATCCACCACACCACTGAGAGCCAACACCTGCGCACACTGAACACCCAACGCGTCCACCACCTCCAACGCGTCACCATCCCACCGAGCAAACACGCTCTCCACACCCGCACACCACACGCGACCCTCACGCACCGCACGCACCGCACGAAGGCCCGCACACTCATCCCCCACCAACACGCCCAACGCCGCCCGACGCGCACCCTCATCACGCGGCCTCAACACATCCGGCAAACCGAACGCCACACGCAACGCGCACGCCCTCGCCAACACGCGCTTCGACCCACGCATCCGCGACACATTCAACCGATCCATATTCGACGCCACCACCTCCAACGCCATATCAACCGGCACATACTCACCATCCACCCACACATCAGCCACCGGCACAGCACGAGAAGACCGCACCTCGTCACGCACCGCACTACGCGAAATCACCGCGCGCGCAAGACCCCACACAAACGACGAAAAACGGCCACGCGACCCATCCCACACGCCCGCAAGCACACGATCCACCACCACCAGCCACGCGCGCGAACACACATCCTCACGAATCCGCGCATCCACACCCAACTGGCGAGCCACCCTGCCCACCACATCCGCCCGAAACGCACCATCCGCCAACCCCACCACATCACCACACCGGGCAGCAAACTCATCCAACTCGCCCAACGACCACACGCCGCACTCAACACTCATGCCCCACCTTGTGGGACACCACCCCACTACGCGCCGCGCATCGACACCGCTCCACCACGAGCACGCACATCCGAAATATTCGTCGAAATCTCCGCCAAAAACGCCGGAGGAATCACAATCTCAGCCGGAACCACCCTGCCCGACAAATCCGAATATAGCCCCACCGTGCCGCGCACCACCTCACCCGACTGCGGATCACGCAACGAGCGCATCGAATCCCAATTCGGCAAATCCGACCCCTCAACCGTCCTCGCGCCACTCATACGCCGCAAACGCTCATCCGTGCGCTCCACCTGAAACAAATCCAACGCAAACCCAGCCTGACCATCATCACGACGCCCAAACTGATCCACCGCACCCGTCCCACGATCCAACGGCAACAACAAGCCACGCGAAATACCACCCACCAGGTTCGCATCCACAAAATCACTCACACGCTGCGACGCCAACACCACAAGCACCTGTTGAGAACGCGCCAAACGCATCAAACGCTGCACCTCCTGAGCGCCCGTCGGCCCCGCCAAAAACTGCCACGCCTCATCCAAAATCACCACGCCACCACCGCGATACGACACAGCAGACGCAGACCCGAACACCATCATCTTGAGCAGCCACGACCCAATACGCTGAACCAAACTCGACTGCTCCCACGCACCCTCATCCGGCAACGGAATACGAGTCGACCCCACCATAATCAGGCTCAACCCATCCGCCGTACGCAACGACGCCGACCCAGGCTCCACCCCCAACACCGCGCGGGCAAGCGGAGACGCCTCCAACGTGTCCATAATCGGGCCCACCATCCCCGCAGGCAACGGGCTCTCACGATCCGCCATCCGCAACGCCTCACCCACACACGACGCGCCATTCACCACACCAAAACGCAGCGCCTTCAACAACGCCACCTCAAAACCCTGACGATAATCCTTCGGCCACGGGTCAATACCGCTAATCATGTCCGACGCCAACTCGACAGCCTCACTGTACGTCGCCTCAAACCGCTCCTTGCTCGACCGGTCCACCAGCACGCGCACCGGATCAAACACGCCATCCGCACTCACCAGCGAATCCAAACTCATCACCTGACCACCCAGGTTCCGAACAGGCCGCTCAAACCCACCATCCGACGACTGCTTCGGATCCACCATCACCACCGGCGTCACCCTGCCCGACTTGTTCGGAATCCGCGCCCACTGGCGGGCAAGCGACAACAGTGTCATCGTGTTATGCGTCGGCACAAACCCCGCACACAAATACGTCCGATCCACACTATCCACACTCAAACACCGAGTCCGCTCACTGCTCGACGGCTCCACGCTCACAATCAACAAACGCGACCCAGCAAGACGCTCCACCACGCAGCCCCGCACACGCACCTTCCACCCCGCACTACGCGCCACGCGAGCCACACGCTCAGCCTCACCCACACTCGGACACTCCACGCGCTCACCCAACCCGGCCACACGCTGCGACGGCCCAGGAGCCACACTCACATCCAACTCGCACGGCTCACACAAACGAGTCCCGCCACCGACAGCAAAATCACGAATCTCACCCGTCGACAACACCAGCTCGCCGCTGTCCACCACGCCCTCACCCAGCCACTGCCCACACCGCACAGCCAACGCGCGCACACCATCACACGCCCGCACACGACCCGACACGCCCACCGCCAGCAGCGACGACTCCACGCCCCACGCGCTCCTCCACGGGCCCACACCACGCACCAGGCGCCACACGCCCTCAGCATCCACCAGGTCACCACCGCACCGGCCAGCACGCTCCATCAGCCGCACACACACATCGCCCGCATTCACACTCAGACCATCCACCACCCACAAATGGCACCGGCCCGCGCGAACAACCTGGCCATCATCAAAAGCCACCTCAAACATCTCAGTACCCACCTGGTCAAACACGCCAGTCACCGTGCACTCGCGCCCATCCCTGCCCAGCACGCGCGTCCCCACGCACACGTCACGCAACTCCACAGGCCCCACAGGAGTACACACCACCGTGTCCAGCGACAACTCCTTACCGGAACCAGTCGCGCCCGCCACCAGCAAAGCCGGACCCGCATCCCCCACCATCGCGGCAAACGGGCTCACATACACCGGCTGACGGTCATACTCACTAAACCCCAACAGTGCGCCATCACGATCCCCCACCGTCGACAAATTCGTCACACCGCTATACGCCACCGTCTGCGCCGGAACATCATGCAACTGCGGAGCCGCACGCATCGGACTACACGGCATCGACTCCAAAAACGCCTGATGCTGACGGAACTGCAACGCCCCCAAAATCACCGCCGAATCCGACAAAAACCGCCCCACATCATGCACCACACCCTCGACAGCAGCCACCACACTCAAACCCACCACGCTAGGAGACCCGCCACCCGTCGCATACCCAGCCTCCACCTCAGAGAGCACCTGAATCTGCTGATCCTGATCCGCCTTCGCAGCCCGACCCTGCGCAATACGCTCCTCACGGTCACGCATAAACCGGTCACGCCCACGAGCCAACTCCCCACGCGTCACCTTCACCGGCTCCACAAGCCCACGCATCGACACCATGCGAGCACCCGAATCCATCAAATCCGTACACCACAACGCGCGCCGACTCGTCGCCTCCACCCACGGCAAATCAAACTCCGACACCGACACAAACGTCAACGGGTACGCGCCCGGCACATCCCACGACTCACACTCATCCCGATCCAAATTCTGCGCCGCCTTCGCCGCACCAATCGACCGGAACACGTGCACATGATCCGCCTCCACCATGATCGGAGTATCCGCACTACGCCCAAAATTCCACCACGACTGGACAAGCTGCACCTCATCATGCCCAAACTCGTCCACACCCAAATCCGCCAACCCACACTGGCGCATCACCTTATCCACCGTCTCGTAATCCGACTCGTAATCCTCCAACGGCACCCCGCCACGCACAATCGTCTGAGACAGTGACTCCACCGCGCTCGCCAACGCGCCCTGCCCCTTCCGCCGCATCTTCGGAACCAGGCGCACACCAGCCAGCACCACGCGACGGAACGTGAAACGATCCCCATAATCCGCCTCCAACATCTCACGGTTCGCCAACTCGCGAGGAGCCTGAAACGGCATCGGCACATTCACCGCCACCACGTGAAACTCCCGGTACGACCCCTTCGCCAACGCGCGACGACCACCCGACGTCTGAGCCAACCCCGACAACTGCTCAAAAAACCTCATCAACGGCACGGCAGCAGCATCAATACGCCCCTTCGTCTTCGCATCCACCATCGGGGCAAGCGGAACCTTCCGATACACCCACATCGAATTATCCACGCCCACAAAACGCCCACCAGACAACACCTGACGCACCGGCGTCGTCCACGACGAATCACGCACCCCAGCCATCAGTGCACACGCCCCTTCACCGTCGCATTCTCAAAAGCCTTCAACTCATACCCCGTGCCCACACCGCCCCACGCCACCACGCGCGGCGCAGACTTCGCGCCCACCACCAGCACATCCATATCCATCGGAGCCAACACCGGGTCACCATGCTCATCACGCACACCACGATCCACACTCAACCGCACGCGCACAATCATCTCGTCACTCGAATCCGGCGCCTGGTCAAACCCATCCGCACCAAACCGGTACGCCGACTCCACAATCTGCCACTGCACCGCCACCACGCCTGACAGCGGCACAAACTCATGCGACGAATCCGGATCCGCCACCTGCACGCGCAGCTTCGTCGGATCCCCACTCGTAAACGCATCCACCCATGCGCCCACAGCATCCACCACAGGAGCAGGAGCCTGCGTATTCTTCGACCACGGCCACGACGCCAACCCGTCACTCACACTCGCATCCTGACCCGGCAACGGCACCACCGACGGCATCCCCACCGTCACACACCCGCCCGCACCACTACACTTCACCAGCTGCGACACGCGATACAACTCGCCCACAACCTGACCATCCGTGCCCACAGGCACCACACTGTCACCCGACTGCGCGCCAGACTGAGCCTGACCACCATCACGACGCACCGTAAAATCATGCACCCACCGGTCCTGAACCTCGCCCTTCTCCAGCTTCGCCTCCTCAGAACGCGGCACATACACGTCCAACTTGCGGGCACCATCCCAGCTCGCCACCACGCCACCAGGAATCGGGTTCGACACGTCAGCCAGCCACACGTCCACCGCGCGCTGCGCCACATCACGGCCAGGAGCACTCATCTGAGCAAACGACACCGCATCCGCATTCGGGTCCGTATCCACACGCTGCAACACGCTCAACGACCCCACCACGCACACCGGCATCAACACCAGGCACGCGATAATCACCCACCGCCACTTGCGTGCACGCCGATCCAGACGCGCCTCACGATCCGTCACAAAATCGCGCTCACGCGACACCTGAGCGTCAGCATCCCACGGGCTCGCAGCCTGCCCCCGACGTTTACGCGCCACCAGTCCCCCTCGCCGACAGCGCCCTACGCGCCGCACCAGCAACCTGCGGGTTCAAATCACCCGCCAACACCTCCAACACGCCCACATCCTGGCCAGGCTCCGCAGCCAGCCACATGCGCACCTGCGCATCCGGGTGGGCGAGAAGCTCACGCACGCACCGCGAACACCGCTGGCCACGAGCAGACACCTTATTCCGACATGGCACCCACCGGCGCAACACGCCACCAGGACCATCATCCGAACCGTGCCCACTGCCCTCCAGCGGCACCCACGACACGCAGCGAGCCATCACGCACCAGCCAGCCTGGCAACACGCTCCACACGGCCAGCACGATCCTCGTCCAAATCCACAATCTGGCGGGCAAGACGAGTCGCAGCCACCGTCAACGACGACGGAGGACGCTCCACCAGGTCCACACCCATGCGGCGCAACAGTCGCCACACCTCACGCACCTTTACCTCGCCCAGCGCGGCAACAGCCACACCAGCCTCCAACGGATCCATCTCATGCACATCCACAATCAGGCGCAACACATCACCAGGACCCTCGCCCGACACGACATCCACAATCGAACCGGCCACGTCCTTACCGCACGCGTCCACCAGCAGGTCGCGGTCCTGCGCGTCAGCCTCCATGACCTCAATCGTCTTCGCAACAGCGCCAGCCACATCACCCTTCACGCCCTTGCGACGTGACGGCCTCTTCGCACGCTTCGGCTTCGGCTCAGGCTTCGGCTCAGGCTTCGGCTCCACGTTTACAGGGGGCTGGCCCCACTCAAAATCGGCCACAGTACACACTCCTTGACGCTGGGGCAGACCATCCGCCCCTCACCCACCACTAATGCGACAAACACTCCAGCCGCAACCGTGACCACAGCCAAAGGACACGACGCAAAGGAGGACGCGACCAATGCCCGCCACCAACACCAACCCATACGACATACACCACCTCGCCCAACTCACCGCAGTCAGCCCCGAAACCATCCACACACTACAAGCCGACAACAAGGCCGACACGGCCACCATTGACGGCAGCACCGCATGGGCACACGAAATCGTCCGCTCCCTCACAGCACAACCAAACACTCAACTCCCCACAGTCATCGACCTGTTTTCAGGCTGCGGAGGAATGTCACTCGGATTCCAATTAGCCGGATTCAACGTCCTGAAAGGCTACGACAACTGGCCGTGCGCAGTCGACACCTACACAGCCAACCTAGATCACCACGCAGAAATACTGGACCTAGGAAACACGGACGCCACGACCCAACGGCTCAAACAACACCGCCTCCCCGACGGTTCATTCCCCGCAATCGTCGGAGGACCACCCTGCCAGGACTTCTCATCGGCAGGAAAACGAGTCGAAGGCGACCGGGCAAACCTGACCGAAAAATTCGCGACAACCATCACCCACTTCATGCCATCCTTCTTCGTGATGGAAAATGTCGCACGCGCAACACACGCAGCCGCCTACAAACGGGCTCTCACCAACATGGAAAAAGCAGGCTACACCATCACCAAAATGGTGCTCAACGCCGCCCTGTACGGAGTACCGCAAACACGCAAACGACTCATCACCTTCGGCTCCCTCAACCCGCAAACAAGCACACGCGTACTGGAATACTGGACAAGTCAAGCCGACGAGAAGCCAACAACGGTGCGAGACTGGTTCGGCCAAAGACTGGGAACAGAACACTACTACAACCCACCCCGGAGCTATCAGCGTCGAGCAATCTTCTCCATCGACGAACCCTCACCAACCATTCGAGGAGTCAACAGGCCGATCTCAAAAGGCTACCCAGGACACCCCGGCGACTCAGCATCCATCACACAGGCACGCGCACTGACCACTTCAGAGCGGGCAGAAATCCAAACATTCCCACGAGGATTCCAATGGGTCGGCTCACGCACCAACATTGAGCAAATGATCGGGAACGCCGTACCAGTCAAACTAGGAAAATTCATCGCCGAATCTATCGCCAACACACTCCAAGCGTCAACCGACACCCCACACTAAGCCACCATCATCCACGCGCGCCACGCCACCGCAGCGACCACCAGAACACTCACCACCCCATACTCCACACCAGAGCCAGCCTTCCCCAACACCGGCAACGCGAAACACCCCGACCTGCGCCACAGGGGCGTATCAACGAGCGGCCTGGGTCGAAGCGGCCACACAAGAGGAACCCCCGCCACCGTCACAGAATCCGCCACAATATGCGACACCCAGCCGCATATCAACGCCACACCCATCCACGCGCCACTCCACACCCCACACACCACGGCGCCCACCAGGCACACCGCCCACTGCACGAGGCCAGGCGACTTCTTCCACACCGCGCGCACAGCAAGCGCCACACACACCCCGCCCACCACAGTCGGCACCACGCTCACACTCACACCACACACCACGGCGCTCCACGCCCTCCACGGAGTCACAGCCACCAGCGCCACAAACAACACGGCACCCACCAGTGAATGCGTGATACCACGATGCCCACCACCCACAGCGCTCACCAGCCGCGCCACCCACACGGTGAGCGGCGGCAACGACCTCGCAACAGACGCACTCGGATGATCCACATCCGGCAGCAACGCCGCACCGGCAGACACCAAAGCGCCCACCGCCACACCGCTCACATCCAGGTCGCCCACCAGCGGGCTGGCCGACACCGCGCACCAGGCGGCAACAGAAAACAACGCATGATTATGCCCTAACACGACCCACCTTGTGGGACACGCACCATGCACACGCGACCCGACAGTGGTTGCAAACGGCAGGACACGGACTAGGCCGCGCGCGCACACCCACGCCCAGCAGTGGAAAAACACTGCAACTGTTCAAGCCGCACACCGTGGAAAAGAAACCCCACCAGCACTCAAGCTGTACACAACCCGACAGGGATCACGACTAGCCCCGACTGAACGCCAACACGTGCGGATCCGTCAACACCTCGCACGCCTCCACACGCCGACGCAGCACCAGCCCCTCCCGCGACCTCGCCCGCGACAACGCCACATACAACTGGCCAGGCGCAAACAAGCGGTCACCAGGATCAAACACCATCCGCGACAACGACTTCCCCTGCGCCTTATGCACCGTCATCGCCCACGCCGCACGCAACGGCACCTGAAAATACGCGCCCACCTCCTCATGCACCAAACGCCCATCGATCACCTTCGGACGCGTCACCGGCCACCTGTGCACACCCACAACCACCACGCTGCCATCCTCCAGCTCTACCACCGGCCACCGGCCCTCAAACGCGCGCACCATGCCCACACTCCCATTGACAAACTCACCGTCCGGATCATTCGCCACGCACATCACCTGAGCACCCACCGCGACCCTCACCACGCGCGCCACCGGAATCTCAGTAGGCAGCACGCAGCCTCGCGCCACAGCCTCAAACGCCCGCTCCTCACCATCGAGCATGTCCAAATGCGCCTCATTAATCGAATCCACCCTGCGGTTCCGCCCCGCCAACGTCACCCACACCTGACCGTCCTGCGGGACAAACCCAGGATCAACCAGGGGATCCAGCTCGCCCACCACAGCCTCATCCCCCGCGCGCACACGATTCAACACGTCCACGAACCCCTCATCCGACTGGCGAAACACCTCGCTCAGCTGGATCGTCGAAAACGCTCCCACATCCCATGCGCGGCCACTGAAAAAGAACGGTGAGGCGTAGTGGGAGGTGAAAAACTCCTCCTCGGCGCGCACCACGACCGGAGGCAACTGGAACACGTCTCCCACAAGAATCATCTGCACCCCGCCAAACGGAAACCCCGGCAACGGGCCGTAGCGCCGTAAAATCTGCTCCACCAGGTCGAACGTGTCAGCACGCATCATGGACGCCTCGTCCACCACCAGCGTCGTCAACCGGGCAAAAACGAAGCGGCGACGCCCAGGATCATACTCATCCAGGCTCGTCACATCCGTCCGCAACCCAAAAAACCGGTGGATCGTCAGACCGCCCGCATTCAACGCGGCCAAACCCGTCGGAGCCACCACCATCGCGTCAGGGCGCCTGGACAAAAACTCGCAAATCAGCCTCGTCTTGCCTGTGCCCGCCTTACCGGTGACGAAAAAATTCCCGCCCGCCAACATGCGATCCAGTGCCACCTGTTTTTCAGCATTCAACTCACCCATGCCCCTTCTTGTGGGACAAGAACACACCCCACGCAGGCATGAAAAACGCGGGCAGCACAAAAGGCTGCACCGCAATTTTTCAAGAAACCGTCAGGGCTCCGGGCGCTTACCCACAGTTCGGGCATCCCACGCCGTGCACGCGACGCTTCACGCTCTCACGGAACGTTTCACCGCATGTATGGCACCGCCACACAGCCTGTAACTTCGAGTTCGACTTCACCTGCCACGCCTTTTTCACATTCAGGTCGTCCACCCACTCGGCGGCAAGATCCGGATATTCTTCCGACAGGCGGCCACTCGCGCTATGCGCACACCGGGCACACCCACCACGGTTGACGCACTGTGCCACGCTTTCACGCCACTCATGGCCCTCAGGGCATTTCCACCACACCATCAGGGGCGAGTCAGGTTCCACGTCACGCGCCAGGACCTCGCCATTGCGGTTCGGATGCCACAAGGCGGACACGTCACCGCGCAAATGTTCCACACTGTTCTCGAACACACACACGCGCCCGTCAAGAACGGCCTCCACTCGCTTCACACGCGCACACTCCGAGCACCCTGCCCGGCACATGCTTCTCACGCTCTGGTACACCTCGTGGCCTTCAGGGCATTTCCACCACACTTCTCGACCGGAATTCTCATTCACGCTCGACACGCTCACACCACTGTTGCGCCGATAATCCCACAATTCGGCTATGTCGGGGCGAGCCACGTCCAAGGATCCGCCGCCCGTACACACTGGGCACACACGCCGCGCAACCATGTCACTGACCGGAGCGTCGAAAAGGTGCCCACGTTCACACCGCCACCATGCTGTGCGCTTCGATGACGCCGGAACACTCTCCACGTCCATGCCGCGAACCGCGTTCAGTCCCGCATCCCACCACTGAGCTACTGAAGGGGCCTGAACAGCCACACTCGCCTCACGGGCCAGCTCCGAGTAACACTCCTGACACGCGCACCCGTTCCTCGCCTGCTTTAACACGCTTGCGGACCACCTGTGGCCGCGCGGACACTCCCACCACACGCTGCGAGACAGCCGCGCATTCACCATGGTCGCTTTCAACGCGCCGTTCAGATCATCACACCACCATGCGGCAACATCAGGGTCAGTTTCTGCGAGGGATTTGCCGACAGGCGGGGCCGTCACCCCCGCACGTTTCGCTTCCTCGACGAATGCCAGTCGCCCTGGATCACACTCGGGGCACACACCCAGCACGCACTGGTCTTTGACGCTGCGTTCCCACATGTGGCCATCCGGGCACTTCCACCACGCGGAAAGGCCGGACATGATGCTCACACTATCCGCGCCCACGCCACCGTTACCGGTCGTATCCCACAAGGCGGCAACACTGTGATCCCGGTCAGCCAGAGAATTACCCTGCTTCGGGCGGTGAAAGACACGAGCGGTACCGTAGCGACACTGCTCGCACCTGCCCACCCTAACCTGGTCGGCCACCGTGCGCACCCAGGCATGGTGGCACGCAGGGCACCGCCAGTGAGCCTTGAGGGTGGATGTCGGGCGAACAGTGGACGGCGTGACCTGACGGTTGTGCTTCTGATCCCACATGCCCGCAACCTCGGGGTGCAGGTCGGCCAGTGACTGGTCGGAATCCACGTCGCCATGAGCATTCCCGTATTGACACAGTGGGCATGAGTTGTTCATCACCTGAGCTCTGACACGGCGCCTCCACTCGTGACCGTTCGGGCATATCCACCATGCGGCAAAGTTCGACCCCGGCATCGCCTTGTCGGGCGTGGCGTCACCGTTTTTTCTCGGGTGCCATAGGGCTGCCACCTCGGGGTGCAGGTCGGCCAGTGACTGGCCTGGCGCGGCCGTGCGCAGCCCGGATACACGACGGCGCGACGGTGGGTGACATGTCGGACACCCTCGTTGACGGGCCACCTCATTGTTGACTATGCTCCGCCATTCATGGCCGTTCGGGCACGCCCACCAGGCGACAAGGCCGGAGCCCGGCCCTACCATGTCAGGCGTCACCCCGTCGTTTTTCGTCGGGTGCCACAACGCTGCGACATCCGGCTTCAGGTCGGCAAGAGACCTCCCAGGCTGGGCGAGCCGGAAATGGTGGCGGAAAGCAATCTGCCTGCGATCTGACTCAACACGCGGGTCGCGCCTGCCGTCGGCTGCGGCTTCGCACGCCGGGCACCCTGCCCCCTCCGTCCTGGAAGATACGACAGCCTGCCACACGTTCAGGCATGTCGGGCACATCCACCACGCGTTATACGAACTGTCGGCATTCACATCTCCTGGACGCACAGGATCGTTCAGGCGCTCATGCCACTGCTCGGCAAGGTCGGCACTCAAGGGTGTTGACTGGCGAGGGGCCTCGTCTTTGCGTGACCCAAAAATACGATTCCAAATACTCATGCCCATCCTTGTGGGACGAGCATGTGTCAGACGAACCGGCCCCCGTAAAGATCCAGCCCACTACCGAGCAGTATCGGTGCGGGCTGAACGATTACTTTGAGTATAGCACACCCAGGATGGCATGTGCACCGAAAAAAAGAAACGCAATAAATATCTATCTGCCGGAATTTAATTTTATTTACCCGACGAGAATAGTAATCCGTGCGTCATACGCTGTGCATATTATATGAATATTCACAACTCGAAAAAGGGCATAAAAAAGCACACCCATGGCATAGA
>NZ_KV816951.1:0-287 GCF_001814535.1 Actinomyces sp. HMSC065F12 | reverse complement strand
GGGGGGTGGGGTACGTGCCTGTCTCCAGGCCTGTACCCCACCCCCAACTCACGGTTGATTGCGGCAGTGTCTTACTCTCCCACGACCCCCCGGTCGCAGTACCATCAGCGCAAAGGCGGCTTAGCTTCCGGGTTCGGAAAGGAGCCGGGCGTTTCCCGCCTGCCATGAGCCACCGCAAAAAATGTCACCCACCCACAACGTGTGGGTTGAGTGTGTACCGCACAGTGATTGCAAGCACCACACCCCAAACATAGGGTGCACGTGTTTTCTCGCTTCGCCCCACACAC
>NZ_KV816950.1:0-3144 GCF_001814535.1 Actinomyces sp. HMSC065F12 | reverse complement strand
TCTACTCAAACGGAACAAAACCTGGGACACTTCAGTTATGAAACCTGCCGCCTCGAAGCCCTTACTACGGGCAGGAAAAATTCCTTGCCCCTTTTTCCAACACAACGATTTCTTGAAGGAGGAATCATGGCAGACGAAATGGTCCTTATGACCCAGCAGTGGCTTAACGCTACCTACAAGAATCGGACCGGGTTTGGTTCGGTCAGTGAGGACGGGCAGACCGGTTGGAATACGGTCAACGCCCTGATTCGTGCGTTGCAGATCGAGCTTGGGATCACCGCGACAGCGAATAACTTCGGGTCGGGCACGCAAGCAAAGTTCAAAGCGAAATGGCCAAGCGGTATTGCTAAGAATGACAAGAGCGCGAACGTGCATGGCATTATCCAGGGCGCGCTGTGGTGTAAGGGGTATTCGGCTGAGTATGGCGGTATCACCACCAAGTTCACTGACAACGTGGCGAGCTCGATCGTGAAGCTTAAAAGCGATATTGGTATCGGCGGGTCGAGCTCGACGATTGATCTGGAACTGATGATGGCGCTGCTGTCGATGAAACAGTTCAAACTCTTATCGGACTATGGTGGCAAATCCTCTATCCGTTCGATCCAGCAGACAATCAACCGTAAACACAAGGCCTACACCGGGATTTTGCCTACTGATGGCTTGTACGGGCGAGAGATGAACACCGGGCTTATCCAGGTGCTACAGAAACTGGAAGGCTTCACCGCCGCTGAGGCGACCGGTAACTTCGGTAACGGCACTCGTAGCCGTCTGCAAACAATCAGTTCGGGTAGTGGTGATTGGGTGTGGCTGGCGAGTGCTGCCCTGGTGTGTAACGGGCATGCCAGCTCAGTAACAAGCACCTGGGACTCTGGTCTTGCTTCTCAGTTGCGCACATTCCAAAACGCTTATGCCCTACCTGTTACTGGCGTGGTGGATCCGACCACGTGGATGAGCCTGCTGACCTCTAAAGGTGACCCGAACCGCGCGTGTGTCGCGTGTGACACCCGCTTCGAGATCACTGACGAACTCGCGGAGCATCTCAAAACAGACGGGTACAAGATTGTTGGCCGTTACCTCACGGAACCCGGTCAGGAAGGCATCGCCGAGAAGGACTATTTCAAAGCAATCCGCACCGGCGAGCTTAAACGCATTGTTAGTCATGGCTTGCAGTACTTCCCGATCTTTCAGGAATACTCCACCAAGCTCTCCCACTTCACCGCTGACACTGGGGAACGTCACGCGCAGGAAGCACAAGCAGCCGCCCAGCGCCTTGGGATTCCAGCCACCGTTATTTACTTCGCGGTGGACTACGACGCGACCGACCCTGAAGTCACCAGCAACATCCTGCCGTACTTCAAGGCCGTGACCCAGAATCTGGGTGGTGGGTACCGTGTTGGTATCTACGCCTCACGAAACATCTGCACCAGGGTCGCTGAGGCAGGCTACAGCGTGGCTTCGTTTGTCTCCGACATGTCCACCGGGTTCTCCGGTAACCTCGGATTCCCCATCCCAAACAACTGGGCGTTCGACCAGTTCCACGAGATCAGCGGATACCACAACAAATGGGACCTCGACCGAGTGGCTTACTCTCGACGTATTCCAGCCTGTTCCACCGTACGTACTGCGAATTCAGGTGGAAGTAGCCAAATTGCAGATAGCTTTGCTCGGTGGATCCGCACAGTGGAAGACAGGTATGACAGCTATTATTCTTCGAACTTTGCCCAGTCTGCTCCGCCACGAGAAGCGGGTATGTACGCCCTTGGATGGTTAAGGAAACCAAAGTACTGGTCAGATGGATACCTGAAGGGAGCTATGTGGAGGACATACACGCCTGAAGACGACACCACCTACAGAGCGACGGTCGAAAACATTTGTTCCAGTATGAATGCCGATATCCGAACACAACTCACTTCGGAAGACCTAGCTCACTTCGCAGCCACTTATCTTGGCTATCACCTATATGGATCCGATATCCCGTTGAATAAGTGCGGCAACGGCGATTTGGGGGGCTGGGCACTGGATCTCCTGCAAATCTGGGGAGCGTTTTTGAGATCAGGCACAACAGACACCATGGAGTCGTGGATGTCACGGCATCTTGGTGTTCCAGCGGATACGTGGGGTTTTTCCGATGAGGATTTGCTGGCGGATGCGGATGCCTTCTTGCTGGCACACTCCTACTGGCGTGGATCTGAGAAACTCTCTGATGCGCTCACCAATCTGCGCTCCATGCCTGCAAAAATCCGCGCATTCGAGTTTTACCAGAATCGTTTTGGTGGATCTGTCGACAATGTACGTGCCGCTTTCTGGGATCTCATCAACGACTACCGGGGCACCACAGTCCCACTTCTGGGCGGACCTTTGACCTGGGCTTCTCATGCTGATCGTCTACCTGACAAAGATGAGTCTGACAGGCTCGCTGCTCTGTACGCCGAGAAGCTAGGGGAAACTGTCTAGTGTGAGCATGTGAAGCGTGCTGGAAGTTCGGTGTCGGGCTCGATCCCTATGTTGCCATGGGTTACCAGTGTTCCGACGCCGGACTTCCAGGCCACCTCCCACTCACGGTCAGGCACACTATCAGCACCATTGCGTGACCATGCGTATGCAGTCGGGGTTGGGATTCCCCATACAGAACGGGAGATAAAGAACCTTCCAGATTCGTTGTCAGTAGCTCCTGAATGTATCGAGTAGATCACGCGGCACTCTTCGCTTTCCCCTGACGAGGGGACGTACCGGTAATCGGCCATAACGATCAGGAATCCAAGAGCCAGGAACAGATATATGATGATCGGTCCCAGGGGTAAAAGAGCCAAGAAACGCTTGGATGTGTTGCCTGTTGTGTGTTCATTCCTGATGAGGCGCACCATCAGGCAAACTGACATTGCCGTTGCACACAGGCACAGACAAACAATTGCCCACAGCACGTTGATGGGTTTGCCGAAGATCACGACAGGTGTTCCAGAATAGACACCAGTATTGGGGAGAAGAACACACAAAGCGAGCAGACCGTACGCCGCAAGGACAGCGATCCACTGCAATAGCGCGGACACTCTTCCGACCCAACGACTCATGCATCCAATCGTATCAAGATGCAGATGTCATTCACTAGACAGCGGCGTACCTTACATATTTTGAGCGCGAAAGTGG
>NZ_KV816949.1:0-977 GCF_001814535.1 Actinomyces sp. HMSC065F12 | reverse complement strand
CCCACGCAGGCAAGAACCAGTCCATGTACTGGCGGGCCTGTAGGTAGCGAGCCTTGTAGGCGTCGATTCGCTCAATGCTCGCCACGATCCGATTCTCCGAAGCGTGGAGGTCGCCTGATGGTGGTGTGCCGTCCATGCGTGGGGATGCTGGGCTTGCCGCGTCAGCGTAAGCCGTCTTGATCTGCTCGTCGGTACTCTCGATGATCTGTTCCATCACCGCATAATCCTGCAGGGCTGCGATCGCGGCTTTCCTTGTGTTGAGGTATTTGGTCATCACATGCATGAGCTTGTTCTTTCAGTGGTTGTAATTTCTGCTGTGACCGCGTCAATCAACGCAGCCTGAGTAGCGTCTTTCGCATCAAGAGCTTTGAGAACGGTTTCATCGAGCGTCCCTTCCGTAACAAGATGCGTGATCGTCACAGGTTCGGTTTGTCCTTGCCGATAAAGCCGTGCGTTGGTCTGTTGATAGAGCTCGAGACTCCAGGTGAGTGAAAACCACACCAGCAGATGCCCACCGCTCTGGAGGTTCAGCCCGTGGCCGGCCGACGCGGGGTGAATCAGCCCGAGGGTTATCTCGCCCTGGTTCCATGCCTCGATATCCGCGCTCGTTTTCA
Source organism: Actinomyces sp. HMSC065F12 (assembly GCF_001814535.1). Lineage (NCBI taxonomy): Bacteria > Bacillati > Actinomycetota > Actinomycetes > Actinomycetales > Actinomycetaceae > Actinomyces > Actinomyces sp. HMSC065F12. The sequence goes on along the minus strand of NZ_KV816949.1, from coordinate 363 downwards.
GTTCGCGAGCCTGCGGGAAGCGGGAGACGATGCGTTCGCGGTCATGGGTAAACCAATAGGCCACCAATAACGGGCTGCCGTTGGCAGCCTCGATGAGGTCTTCGAGGACGTCGAGCTTCCGCTCGTGAACCGCCGTCCACTGACCATCACCGGTGTAGATCGCGCCCGACGCCAACTGCAGCAACTTGCCCGACAATGCAGCAGCATTCGCAGCGTCGATTGTCGCCTCACCGAGGTCGAGGACAAGATCAGATTTCAACTGCTCATACACGCGTCGTTCTTTCGGATACAGCACCACAGGCATTGTCGTCACCGTCAGTTTTGGTAGCTGCAGGTGGTCGGTGGTTCTCATCGACAACGTCA
>NZ_KV816948.1:0-977 GCF_001814535.1 Actinomyces sp. HMSC065F12 | reverse complement strand
CCCACGCAGGCAAGAACCAGTCCATGTACTGGCGAGCCTGCAGGTAGCGAGCCTTGTACGCATCGATCCGCTCAATGCTCGCCACGATCCGATTCTCCGAAGCGTGGAGGTCGCCTGATGGTGGTGTGCCGTCCATACGCGGAGAAGCAGGACTAGCAGCATCAGCATAAGCCGCCTTGATCTGCTCGTCAGTACTCTCGATGATCTGTTCCATCACCGCATAATCCTGCAGAGCTGCGATCGCGGCTTTCCTTGTGTCGAGGTATTTCGTCATCACATGCATGAGCTTGTCCTTTCAGTGGTTGTAATTTCTGCTGCGACCGCGTCAATCAACGCAGCCTGCGTAGCATCTTTCGCATCAAGAGCTTTGAGCACGGCTTCATCGAGCGTCCCTTCCGCAACCAGATGCGTGATCGTCACAGGTTCGGATTGACCTTGCCGATACAGGCGCGCATTCGTCTGCTGGTAAAGCTCCAGGCTCCACGTCAGCGAGAACCACACCAACAGATGCCCACCTGCCTGCAGGTTCAGACCGTGACCCGCAGATGCGGGGTGAATCAGCCCAAGCGCAATCTCGCCCCTGTTCCACGCCTCGATATCGGCCGAGGTTTTCAGTTCGCGAGCCTGTGGGAAACGAGCGGTGATGCGCTTGCGGTCGTGAGTGAACCAATACGCCACCAATAACGGGCTGCCGTTGGCTGCCTCATACAGGTCTTCTAGAGCGTCAAGTTTCCGATCATGCACGGGAGCCCACTGACCGTCGCCGGTGTAGATCGCACCCGATGCCAACTGCAGCAACTTGCCCGACAACGCAGCAGCATTCGCAGCATCAATCGTCGCCCCATCAAGGTCGAGGACGAGGTCAGCTTTGAGCTGCTCGTAGATCTTGCGCTCTTTCGGCTCCAACGTGACGAGCGTGGTTGTCACCGTCAATTCCGGTAATTGCAGGTGGTCGGTGGTTCTCATCGACAACGTCA
>NZ_KV816947.1:0-3240 GCF_001814535.1 Actinomyces sp. HMSC065F12 | reverse complement strand
CACACACTAGTGTGTGAGTGTTGGTTTAGAATCGGCCCATTAGTACCAGTCGGCTCACAACACCTCACAATGCTTCCACCTCTGGCCTATCAACCCAGTCATCTACTGGGGACCTCCCACCCCCCAAAAAGGGGGGCACGGAAACCTCATCTCGAAGAAAGCTTCCCGCTTAGATGCTTTCAGCGGTTATCCCAACCGAACGTAGCCAACCAGCAATGCACCTGGCAGTACAACTGGCACACCAGAGGTTCGTCCATCCCGGTCCTCTCGTACTAGGGACGGGCCTTCATCAAGTTTCCAACGCGCGCAGCGGATAGGGACCGAACTGTCTCACGACGTTCTAAACCCAGCTCGCGTACCGCTTTAATGGGCGAACAGCCCAACCCTTGGGACCAACTCCAGCCCCAGGATGCGACGAGCCGACATCGAGGTGCCAAACCATGCCGTCGATATGGACTCTTGGGCAAGATCAGCCTGTTATCCCCGGGGTACCTTTTATCCGTTGAGCGACCACGCTTCCACAAGCCATGGCCGGATCACTAGTTCCTACTTTCGTACCTGCTCCACCCGTCAGTGTCACAGTCAAGCCCTCTTGTGCACTTACACTCACCACCTGATCACCAACCAGGCTGAGAGAACCTTTGAGCGCCTCCGTTACCCTTTAGGAGGCAACCGCCCCAGTTAAACTACCCACCAGGCACTGTCCCCAAACCCGATCAGGGCTCCAAGTTAGATGCATACTTGAACCAGAATGGTATTTCACCAACGACTCCACCACACCTAGCGGCACGGCATCACAGTCTCCCACCTATCCTACACAAGCACAAACACACACCAATACCAAGCTATAGTAAAGGTCCCGGGGTCTTTCCGTCCTGCTGCGCGAAACGAGCATCTTTACTCGTACTGCAATTTCACCGAGATCACGGTCGAGACAGCGGAGAAGTCGTTACGCCATTCGTGCAGGTCGGAACTTACCCGACAAGGAATTTCGCTACCTTAGGATGGTTATAGTTACCACCGCCGTTTACTGGGGCTTAAATTCAAACCTTCACCACAAAAAAGCAGTTAAGTCGTCCTCTTAACCTTCCAGCACCGGGCAGGCGTCAGTGCGTATACAGCGCCTTACGGCTTAGCACACACCTATGTTTTTAATAAACAGTCGCTTCTCCCAATTCTCTGCGACCCCAACCAGCACCACCCACGCAAAAGCAGGCACACCAGCAGGGCCCCCCTTATCCCAAAGTTACGGGGGCAATTTGCCGAATTCCTTAACCATGATTCACTCGCACGCCTCGGTATACTCTACCTGACCACCAGAGTCGGTTTAGGGTACGGGCGCTCATCTTCCTCACATCCAGGCTTTTCTCGGCAGTACAGGATCACCACTAGCCACCCCAACAGGCAGCCCCATCAGCCCTCACCCACGCGATCAAACGCAGCTTCCCGGATTTCACCCAAGAAACAGGCCACAACCTTAGACACACATAACCACCAGTGTGCAGCAACTACCTCCCTGCGTCACCCCAATGCTCACCACACACCCCACACCACACACAGCCACACTCAGCATCATCCCGAAAGACAACACCACGCACGGCAAGCACACGACGCGAAAGCATGCAGCGTTAGACGGAAAACAAACGGTACCAGAATATCAACTGGTCACCCATCGACTACGCCTGTCGGCCTCGCCTTAGGACCCGACTAACCCAGGGCGGACAAACCTGCCCCTGGAACCCTTAGTCAATCAGCGCGTAGGATTCTCACCCACGAAACGCTACTCATGCCTGCATTCTCACTCCCACCCCGTCCACCACCCATCACCAGGCAGCTTCACCCAGAGCAGGACGCTCCCCTACCCAAAAACAAAAAGTTATTGCCACGGCTTCGGCGGCACGCTTAAGCCCCGCTACATTATCGGCGCACAACCACTCGACCAGTGAGCTATTACGCACTCTTTCAAGGATGGCTGCTTCTAAGCCAACCTCCTGGCTGTCAACGCGACTCCACATCCTTTCCCACTCAGCGCACGCTTAGGGGCCTTAGCCGATGATCTGGGCTGTTTCCCTCTCGACCACGAAGCTTATCCCCCGCAGTCTCACTGCCACACCCACTTGAAATGGCATTCGGAGTTTAGCTGACGTCAGTAACCAACACGGCCCATCAACCAACCAGTAGCTCTACCTCCACCAAGCCCAGTGTGACGCTGCACCTAAATGCATTTCGGGGAGAACCAGCTATCACGGAGTTTGATTGGCCTTTCACCCCTACCCACAGTTCATCCCCCAGGTTTTCAACCCTGGTGGGTACGGGCCTCCACCACGTCTTACCATAGCTTCACCCTGACCATAGGTAGATCACCCCGCTTCGGGTCCACAACACGCGACACACGCCCAAAATTAAGACTCGCTTTCGCTACGCATCCCCCACACGGGTTAAGCACGCCACGCATCACTGACTCGCAGGCTCATTCTTCAAAAGGCACGCCATCACCCAACAAAAGCAGGCTCTGACGGCTTACAGGCACCCGGTTTCAGGCACTATTTCACTCCCCTCCCGGGGTACTTTTCACCATTCCCTCACGGTACTATGCACTATCGGTCACCAAAAAGTATTCAGGCTTACCAGGTGGTCCTGGCAGATTCACACGAGATTCCACGAGCCCCGCACTACTCGGGCACCCCCTTGGCACACACGCACACACACAGCTACACGACTATCACGCACTACGGTCACCCATCCCAAGATGTTCACCACACGCACACGCACACACCCCCACCCCCGGCAGAAGATGAGAAAAAAGAGCCCCACAACCCCGCACACGCAACCCCCGCCGAGTCACACACGCACACGGTTTAGCCATCATCCGCTTTCGCTCACCACTACTGACGAAATATCTTCTCCTACGGGTACTAAGATGTTTCACTTCCCCGCGTTCCCCCTACCACCCTATGAATTCAGATGATAGTGACCAGGCACAACCCCAGCCAGGTTCCCCCATTCGGACACCCTCAGATCAACGCTCGCTCGCCAACTCCCCAAGGATTATCGCAGGCCGCCACGTCCTTCATCAGCTCTTGGTACCAAGGCATCCACCGAATGCCCACAAAAACTAAACACAACACAAACATGAAAACATGCAAAAACAACAAAACACAGAAAACACAATAAAGATGCTCACAACCACTATACAGTTCACAAACAACCCACCACACACCCAACCACCACAACAGCAGC
>NZ_KV816946.1:0-111170 GCF_001814535.1 Actinomyces sp. HMSC065F12 | reverse complement strand
GGGAATGTGCACCAAAGCAGGGAAGATCTAGGGGTATGTGCAACGCAGGTAGCCAGCACGTATTTCAATCAAGTCGGCGCTTTGTTCCGCGACGAGGCATCAACGAAACAGAGGAGGAAGCCTCTGGCACGTGGAGGTGAGTGAGCACCGCGGCGTGGCACAATGGAGCTTTCAGATCTTCTGTTCACTGATCGGAGTGTTATGGACGGCATCACCCAGTATCTTGACTATGTTTTTGATCAGGTTGCCGACAGGCACAACCCTCAGGTCCAGGCTACGCGCACACAGATCCACGATCAGATGAGCGAACGGGTACAGGCACTGGTTGACTCCGGCGTTGACGAGGATTCCGCACTGTCAACTGTGATCAGCCAGTTCGGCACGCCAGATGAGCTCGCAGCCTCATTCGGGCTTGAAGCGCTGTCACCCTCGACACCGAAACGCGACGTGGTTCCCGAAGAATTCACCGTGGTGGATCTGCAGTGTGCCCAGCGTGTGCTGGACTATCGCCGCGAACGAGGCCAGCGCATTGCCCTGGCGTCAGCTCTGTGTGTCATCGCATTCATCCCGATCATCGTGCTTGAACTGCTCGCAGGCCAGGACGGTGCCGTGACCGTGACACTCGCGTTGAGCATCGGCGGTGCGGCCGTGATTGTGTGCTTCGCCGTTGCGGCATACCTGTTCATTGCAGATCCGCATCGCCGTGAGTTCTCAGAGTGGAAACGGACCCGCTGGATCGCTGATGCCGAGGCTCGTGCGCATGTTCGTGAGCAGCGCGACCGCTTCACCCCTTCTTTCAGCACGATGACAGTCAGTGGAGCAACGGGGTGTGTCATCGCCACAGTCCTCATCGTATTGACAGGGTTCATTGACCCCGCCCGACTGCCCTACGCTCTGCCGATCTGTTTTGGCGTGGCAGGTGTGATCCTGACGGTTTCCATCTACGTTCTGGTGCGGGCGCAGTCATTCAGGAATGCGCTCAACCTGATCGTCCCGGACGAAACCTAGACGTCAGAGCGCGTATGCGGCAGGTACTCCCACTGCACGTCGATCACGTCCGCAAACCTTTCAATCATCGCCCAGATCGCGTCGGTGCACATTTCGACCGAATCGATCGCATCCTGACCACCTGAACAGATCGCGATCTGAACAGGCTCGTCAGCGCTTCCTGCACCGAAACGCAGCATGGAGGCTCCGCCTCCGTAGGCACCGAACCCCTCGGGCACGCCCTGAGCGGGAGTTTTGCGCGCGAATCCCTCTCTCAATGCGCGCCGCAGGTCGGCGCACACCGTCTCATCACCGTCCGTGACGGTAATGCGGACAAGCATGTTGAGCAGCTGGTTTTCATTTTCCCGGCCATAACCCCAGTCATAGTCGGGTGTCCACGGTTGAGCTGTCATGACGTGTCCTTTCCGGGTGGGGTCACCCTCGTCGATGCTTGTTTAGTCTACGTCGCCAAGGCTGCGGCGGCGGAAGAAAGCGGCGAGGATTCCGCCGGACAGATTGTGCCATACGGAGAAGACGGCTGCCGGCAAAGCGGATTCGGGAGTGAAGAACTGGGAAGCGAGGCCTGCGGCCAGACCGGAATTTTGCATGCCCACCTCAATGCAGGTGGTGCGGGCAACACGCTCTCCGCCTCCGGTGGCCCGCCCTGCGAAGTATCCCAGCACGTGTCCGAGGACGTTATGCAGCATCACGACGAGGAGGACGAACAGGCCAGCATGCACAATGCGATCAGCTGACTTACCGACAACAGCGATCAGCACGTATGAGATACCGAGGACAGACACCCACGGCAGGAACGGCAGCACTTTCTGCACGGAGCTTTCTGCCAGGCGTCGAATAATCAGGCCGGCCAGAATCGGCACAAGGACGATCTGCACAATCGTCTTCGCCATCGACCACGCGTCAACAGGCAGGTATTGGCCGGCCAGCCACTGCGTGAGCAGCGGAGTCATGATCGGGGCAAGCAGAGTCGACACGGATGTCATGGCGACGGACAATGCAACATCACCTTTGGCCAGATAGGAAATCACGTTCGACGCAGTGCCGCCCGGCGCGCATCCCACCAGGATGACGCCCACGGCAAGTTCGGGCGGAAGGCTGAATACCTTCGTCAAGACGACGGCGAGTGTGGGCATGATGACGAACTGTGCAATCACACCGACGATGATGGGGAGCGGACGCTTGACGACCAGGACAAAATCGGATGCCGTCAGCGTCAGGCCCATGCCGAACATGATGACGGCGAGCGCAATGTTGACGCCTCCTGCCAGGCGCGCCGCTGGCCCGGGAATCAGCAGCCCCATGATGAAGGCGATAATGATGATGAGCGGGAAAACGGTCGCTGCGCGGCGAGCCGATCGGTCCTCCGGATTCGGACGTGCCGATGAGTGATCCTGCTGGGAGTCGAGCACGTTGGTAGTGCTCTCATTATTGTGTTCATGGGACATAGATGTACAGTGCTCCACCGCATGCCACAGATGATTCGGCATCTCACCTTTTGGCCGAAGTGTCCATATGGCGACCACGTGCGCCACTTCCGTACACTGATCGTCATGACGAGCCGCCCGACTGACCATCCGCGCATCCGACGCCCGCGTTCTTCTTCGCGCGTGCGCGCACTCATGCGCACCGGCTGGCTGCCTGACCAGCATGGCTCGTGGATGATGGCGCTGCTGCCTTTCCTGGTCGGTGCCACGCGCGGAGGCTGGCGCCCTCTTCACCTGCTGGTTCTGGCTGCGTGGATGGTGGCGTTCATGTTGTTTTCTGCGGGAAGCTGGTGGATCCGCTCCCCCAAGCGTCAGCGTTTCGCAGCGGCCACAGGCACGTGGGCCGTAAGCACCGTCCTCCTGGGCGGAGCGTCGGTCCTGTGCGCCCCGAAACTGCTGTCGTGGGCACCGATTTTCGCACCCCTCATCGCGATCGCGCTGGTGCAGAGTCTGCGGCGGCGCCAACGGTCCATACTCGCGCGACTGTCGCAGGTATTTGCTTCTGTGTTCATGTGTCCTGTTGCGGTGGATATCTCGACCGCTTTCCGGCGCACACACTGGTTCCCCTGGCAAGGCGGCGAGCTGTGGCCTCAGGCCTGGTGCGCGTGGGCAGCGTTGGCCGGAGTGCTGGTCGGGTCCGTTCTGCATGTGCGCTGCCTGATCCGCGAGCGCGGAAACCCCACTTGGATTGTCGCCTCAGTGATCTGGCATGCTCTGACTGTCGTCGGGACTGCGTGGGCAGCTGAGGCCGGGCAGCTTCATTGGCTCGTACCCTGTGCCTTCGCGCTCGCATTCACGAGGGCGACTTTCATGCCGTGGAAGCATCAGCGCACCACGATCGCCGTGAAATACATCGGGCTGGCCGAACTGGTCGTCATGGTGGCTGTAGGAGCTTCCCTCATGGTGGCGCCTTAGCGGTGGCCTGGCGGCAGGCATCATGAGACGATGTACCTATGAGGTTTCTTGTACGTTCCCTTGCCAATCTGGTCGGAATCTGGGTGTCCACCCTGATCATCAGCTCCGTGAGTTTTGCTCCCGAAGCGTCGGTGTGGAAATCTCTGGGCACGATGATTCTGGTGGCTTTGATTTTCACGGCGGTGAACTCACTGGTTCGCCCGCTGGTCAAGGTTGTCACGTTCCCGCTGTATATCCTCACCTTCGGCTTGTTCGCACTGGTCACAAACGCGTTGATGTTCATGCTGACAGGGTGGCTCAGTGAGCAGGCGAATCTTGGTTTCACGGTTGGAGGCTTCTGGCCGGCAGTGGGTGCGGGTCTGATTACGGCTGTTATTTCCGCTCTTGTTGTCGCCGCGCTGCCACGCAGGTCAGAGTCGTAGCTATTCATCTGCAAAGATGCGGCGAGTGTTGAACAGCTGCGAGGTTGTCACAGTCTGATCGCTCAGGCGCAGTGACTGTTCGCGATGCCTGGACCATTCGCGCACTTCCGGGGGCGCCGCATACGCTGACGGATCATTCAAGGCGTCGAAGGCTTTGGTATACGGTTCCAGGCCGTGCGGCGTGATGTCCAGCCCCTCCCCGTCCAGCGGTCCGACCAGGTCGCCGTCAAAGGAAACAGTCACCGCATCGTTGACATCCATGTTTGGGGAGCCGTCAAGAGGCGGGACGATGTCGCGCGTATTCTCCATGAACAGGGTGTGGACGCCCTCGGGCATGACGTAATTTCCTGTCGGAGACCCGGCGGTCAGACTGGAGACGACGGTGTACTTGCGCGTCGTGTCCGGGTCGGCAATGAGCTGCGTATTTGTGATACCCGACTGGGAGTGTCCGACGAATTCGACGGGCTCGTCGGGTGCGATCCCCGCCATGTCCATCGCTTCAAGGGTTGCAGCACTCAGATCGTTATTATCATGGCCGACCGCCTGCAAGTTGCTGAGCATGTCCTGCGGGTTGGTCTGCCCGGGTGTCCACTTTTGCGTACCGCGCACGACGACTGACCATGATCGCTTTGTCGACCCGTCGGGCTGCGGCGTTTCATGTTTGAGGATCTCAAGCTGGCCGAACGTGTCGCTGCCGCTTTCAAGCTGACTGACGCGGCCCAACAGTTCACTACCACTGCGAGGCGTCGGTACGGTGCGGGGTAGGCGGGGAGTTGGCGCATACCTGTTGGATACGCTCACGCCGCTGGCTCGACTCGACGCATTCACCGCACTTCGCGCCGTCAACCACAGCGGCGGCATACCCGCCAATGCAGCCACACCTTTTTTCGGGATGCTCGGATCAACGACACGGATCTGCGAGGATCGCTGGGGGCGCCCCGATCCTCCCGCGTCACTGATTTGCGAGGTGGTGATTTGCAGGCCTGCCAGCGGTCCCGTCGCGCGCTGCCCGACCGTGAAGAAGAGCTGACTGGCAACGCGTGCGGCGTCAACGGTTTGAGTGCGCGGACTGCCCCACCATGCCTGCTGACCGGCATCGGGACGGAAACCGTACAGATCCCTTCTGGTGGACAGGGAATTCACTGTCGTCCCCAACGTCGCCATGTCGAATTCGACACGGTATCCCAAGGTAGGGTCGCTGCGCATCTTGCCGCTGAATTCATTCGCATACCCGTAGACTTGCCCCGCTGTCAGCCCTGTTGTCAGTGGCGAAAGCGGTGTCCACGACACTCGCCCGTCCATCAGCAGCATGCGTGCGGTGACAAAACGCTGGGCATCACCTTCTGCACTGAGATACTTCATTGCCGCTGCGGTCAGGCGGTTACTCAAAGATTCCAGACGCACAACGAGCGCACTCACAGCAGTCATCGCATCCTCCACCGCGCCGATGAGGCGGCCGGGATCGAACCCCAGCATGACGGCCGAGGACGCCATGAGCTGAATAACCATCAGACTCGCATAACAGTTCTGCGCCGTCTCTTTCGCCATCATCACGCCGAGTGCCGCTCCGATCAGCTCATCTGTGTCAACACTGGTGTGTGCGCTGGTGGTGACAACGGAGTCATAGAAACCTGGGTCTACGCTCTGCTCACTCACGCGTTCCTCCTATCCCCCAACCGGACACATCAATACGGAGTTGCGTGCCGCATCGCCCACAACCTGCTGCGCCCACATCGCATCCGTCACAACGGCGTTGAATTCCCGGCGCGCCAGGTCCGCAGTGGGTCCTTGCCAACTGGGGCATTCGATGGCGCTGAGGGTTGCGACAAGCCCATCCATGTCCTCGCTCACGCTCCACAAGCTCCTCAGTACCGCGTCGATTTCGCCGCTCATATGCTGCCTCCTTCACATCAATGACGGTGTCACGGTAGCCAGCCTCATCGCCTCGCGCGCATGCCGTGCGGCCGCCTGTGGATTGGCGAGGGGAGGCGCGCGAACCTGTGGAAAACCTCTCCGCTCCACCATTCGCACTTGACCGAGTGATTGAATACAGTGTGATCACCCCACGCGCATGACTTTTCTTCGGGAGATGACCGGATGTACGTCGATCCCACATCCAACACCAAGGCTTCGAACCTCAGGTGGATTGTGCCCTACTGCCGCCCCGACGTTCCGCGCGTCTTTGCCGCACTGGTGCTGTTCGTCGTCGACAAGATCCTGATCATGCTGGTCCCGATCCTTGCGGGAATGATCGTGGATCTCGTCATCGTTGACCGCCACCTCGATCAGCTCCTGCCCCTGTGCGGCGCGATGGTGGGTGCGACGCTTGTACGCACCTGCGCCCGCTACGGCTACCAGATGCTGATGGAACGCTTCGGACAGAACTCGATTTACCGCCTGGTGTCCGACCAGTACGAAAAACTGCATTCGCTGGATTTCACGTACTTCAACCACACGCGCACCGGCGACATCATGAACCGCCTGACCGCAGACACCGACGCAATCCGGCACTTCCTGTCGTGGGTGACCTACAACGTGGTCGACTGCGTGTGCCTGTTCATCGGCTCACTGGCCGTCATGTTCACGATCGAATGGCGCCTCGCGCTGGCCCTGCTAGCCATCACCCCGTTCCTGGCCTATTGTGCCCGCCAGCTGGCCAAACATGCACGCCCCCTCTTCCTGTCGATGCGTGAATCCCTGGCTCGTCTCAATTCGATGGTGAAGGAAAACATCGAAGGCAACCGCGTGGTCCAAGCCTTCGTGCGGGAACCTTACGAGATCCGCAAACTCGATGAGCACAACGCTGCCGTCGACCCACATGTGTGCCTGGTAGTCGACTGCTCCACAGTTGAGGATCACACGCTGCCCGGACCCGCGCACCGCGCTGATCTCAGCGTCCGTCAGCGCTCGGTAGTACCAGCAGATCGGGTGAAATGACGGGTCATTGATGCCGGAGGCTTCAGATTCGGGCGGGTACGGAACGGTGATTGTGCGATCGAAGATCTCAGCCGGATTGTCACGAGGGCGCTCTCAATGCTCGCTCAGGCCGCGATCCTCATCATCGTATGCGAAGAGCCACTGACCGGTGAGGTCGAGCCACTCCTGGCGGCATAGCTGTGGGTGCTGTTGCGCCACAGTGCGCTCCTCGAAAAACAGATGAACAGAGTCTCGTTCTGATTGTACGGTAAGGATATGGGTACTTTTCGCAAGAGTGATCAGCGACCAGGCAGGATCCTGTACGAGGTGGCCGGTCTCAAGTGGCTGGCTGACACGCCACCCCAGGCTGCGCCCGTTGTGCCGGTGAGCGATTACGGCACGACATGGCTGGAGGAACCCGAGCTGGAAACGACGCGGCCAACCAGGCAGGCTGCCGAGGATTTTGGTCGCGCACTGGCCCACACACATGCGGCCGGCGCACCGAATCTGGGTGCGCCGCCACCGGCCAAAGAGGACGCTCAGGGGTGGATGGGTCTGACGCCCCTGCCGCTCCTGTCCAAAGTCGAAGCACCCACGTCATGGGGCGAGTTTTACGCCGAATATAGAATCCGCCCGTACCTGAAAGCTCAAGCCTTCACCGCAGATGAGCGCGCCACACTCGAAGCTTTGTGCACCAGGCTTGAGAGCGGTTCCCTCGACCATGACCAACCGCGACTGGTCACAACGCCTGCGGCCCGCACGCACGGGGACCTGTGGTCGGGCAACGTGATGTGGACCCCGAACGGTGCGACGCTGATCGACCCGGCTGCCCAGGGCGGTCATGCGGAGGAAGACCTGGCGGCACTTGCCGTATTCGGCGCGCCCTTCGTGGAGCGGATCTGGGCGGCTTACGACGAGGAATCGCCCCTTGCTGACGGCTGGCGCGAACGCATTTCACTGCATCAGCTACATATGCTCGTCGTACACTGCGAGCTGTTCGGGCGCTCCTACGTGCCTGAAACCCTCGCGATCGCGCGGCACTGGGTGGGTTAAGCCGTCAATCCGTCCAGAGCGGCATCAAACTCGGCGTCGATCTCATCGTTGCGCCGATAGGTTGCCATCGACACTGCGACGCTGACCAGAAGGTTGAACACGAATCCGGGGACGATTTCGTACAGGTCGAAGATGCCGCCTGACAGGTTGCCCCACACGGCCACGGTCACGGCTCCGACGATGATGCCGGCGCATGCGCCTTGCCAGGTGAGTTTGCGCCAGTACAGGCACAGAATCACGATCGGTCCGAATGATGCACCGAAACCTGCCCACGCGAAGGCCACCAGGCCGAGGATCGTGTCCGAGGGACTCCACGCCAGCACCGCTGCCAGTACGGACACGGCGGCCACGGCCAGGCGTCCCAGTAGTACGCCGTTGGTTTCCGACAGGTCTCGTTTGGACAATGCTTTGTAGATATCCTCCACGATTGCCGAGGATGTGACCAGCAGCTGCGATGAAATCGTTGACATGATTGCCGCCAGAATGGCGGCCAGCATGAACCCGGCGATCAGGGGGTGGAACATCAGCTGTCCCAGCGTGATGAAGACGGATTCGGGATTCGGCAGCTGTGATTCGTCGTGCTGGTAGTAGGCGACGCCTGCCAGAGCAGTCATACCTGCGCCGATGACTGCCAGAGCCATCCAGCCGATGCCGATGCGACGCGCAGCCTTTGCTTGCGCGGCTGAGCGCAGCGCCATGAAACGCACGATGATGTGGGGTTGACCGAAGTAGCCCAACCCCCATGCCAGTGCGGAGATAATGCCTATCACGGCCGTCGCGCTCAGCGTCCCGCCCGATGGATGCAAAATGGTGGGATCCACGCGCTTGATGGTCTGCACCATCGGGCTGAAGCCGCCGACGTGAATAATCGCCACGGTCGGCACCAAAATGAGCGCACCCACCATCATGAGGCCCTGGACAACGTCCGTCCACGATACTGCAAGGAAGCCGCCCACCAGGGTGTAGAGCACGACGATCCCGGCCACCAGTGTCATGCCCAGGCGGTAATCCATACCGAAGGATGATTCAAAAAACGAGCCGCCGGCTACCATGCCTGATGACACGTAGAAGGTGAAGAACACCATGATGACCAGGCCGGCGACGATGCGGATCACATTGTGAGGGTCTTTGAGGCGCGAGGACACGAACGACGGCACAGTGATCGAGTTGGAGGAAACCTGACTGTATGACCTGAGCCGAGGAGCTGTGTACTTCCAGTTCAGCCATGCGCCGATCGTCAGGCCAACCGCGATCCAGCCGTTGATCAGACCTGTCGCGTAGATTGCGCCGGGCAAACCCATCAGCAGCCAGCCCGACATGTCGGATGCGCCGGCCGACAACGCTGCCACACCTGGGGACAGCGACCTGCCACCCAGCATGTAGTCGTCAAGATTGCTCGTCCGGTTGTAGGCCAGCAGGCCGAGCATAATCATGGCGACGAAATACACAATCATCGCGATAGCCTGATACGTCATTTCACTCATTATGGCCCCCTTCGGTCTCGAGGGAAAAGAACAGCATCAGGCTACGTGATGATGTGAGGTAGTCGTCTCCTAGAAGGCTCCCAGTGGGATGGCGATAACGATGACGCACAGCAACGCGACCACCGACAGGATCGTTTCCATCAGCGACCACGTTTTGAACGTCTCACCCACCGTCATGCCGAAGTATTCCTTGACCAGCCAGAACCCAGCGTCGTTGACGTGTGAGAGGAACACGGATCCGGCGCCGATGGCGAGCACCAGCAGTGCAGCGGCAACGGGTGAAATGTCGGCTGCCATAGGTGCCATGATGCCGCCAGCGGTGATCGTGGCAACTGTGGCCGAACCCGTGGCCAGACGCACGGCCACTGCCACCAGCCAGCCTGCGATCAGGATCGGCATTCCCATCTGCTCAATCCACTGGGCGATGATCTCGGCAATACCGGATTCGACCAGCGTTTCCTTGAAACCGCCGCCGGCACCGACAATGAGGAGGATGGATGCGACCGGGGCCAGCGAGGAGCCCACGATGTTGGTGACTTCCTGTGTGGTGCGGCCGCTCATGCGCCCCAGAACGACAATCGCATACAGCACGGTCAGCAGCAGCGCCACGATCGGTTCACCGACGAATGTCAGCAGTTTGAAGATGATGGAGTCCTCGTGCCCCATCATCACCATTTCGACCACGGTGCGCAGCAGCATCAAGATCACGGGCATCAAAACTACGGAGATTGCCACACCGAATGATGGGCGGTGCCCTTCGCGCTTTTCGGTTTCAGAGGCATCGCCCAGGACACTGGCGGCTTCGCGCGGCACCCACTTGACCATCACCTTCGCCGCCAGCGGGCCGGAAATGATGACTGTGGGCACAGCGACGAGGAGGCCCAGGCCGAGTGTGATGCCGATATTCGCATTCAGTGCGTCAATCGCGATGAGTGGCCCGGGGTGCGGAGGCACGAGTCCGTGCAGTGCCGACAAGCCAGCCAGTGCAGGAATCCCGACCGCTACGACCGGCAGTTTGGCGCGGCGCGCAACGAGCATGACCACTGGGATCAGCAGCACGATGCCGACTTCAAAGAACAGCGGGATACCGACGACGAAGGCGACCAGTGCCATAGCCCACGGCAAGCGGTGCGGAGCTGTCTTTTCAAGGACAGTGTCAACGATCTGGTCAGCGCCGCCTGAGTCGATCAGGAGCTTGCCGATGATGGCGCCGAATGCGATCAGGACGCCCACGCCACCGACGGTGGATCCGACGCCCTTGGTAAATGCGGTGAACGTGTCGGTCAGCGGGATGCCTGCAATCAATGCGAGGACAGCGGATCCGAGTGTCAGCGCGAGGAATGGGTGCATTTTGCGCCAGACGATCAGCACGATGATCGTGGCGATACCGGCCAGTGCCGCTACCAGCAGCTGCGCCACACTGTCCGTGTGTTGCACACCGTCCGCGGCTCCTGCCATGGGGATGAGAATCTGATTCATCGGTTTGGCCCCTTAATCAATCAGACCCTGCTCGCGCAGGGCATTCACTGTGGCATTGAAAGTCTCGTCGATATCTCCAAGGGCGGAGATCACTACGCCGTCCTCGTCACTTTCGAGGTCTTCGAGCGTGGCAAACTGTGAAGGCAGCATATTGGGCTTCATGAAGTGGTCACGGGTCGCCATGCGCTCTCGGATGACATCTTCCGGCACTGTCAGATGCACGAAAAAGACGCGTCCTTGCGATTCGCGCAGCAGGTCACGATAGCTGCGTTTCAACGCGGAGCAGGTGACGATCGTTGATTGGCCATTTCTGGCGTGATCGCTCATCCAGTCGCGTATCGAACGCAGCCACGGCCAACGGTCCTCATCGGTGAGCGGTGTGCCCGCACTCATCTTGTCGATATTCGCCTGGGGGTGGAAATCATCCGCCTCGGCTGCTGGCCATTTCAGGAAGTCGGCCATCTGCTGAGCTGCAGTGGTCTTTCCGCATCCGGCAACTCCCATGAACACCAGGTGCACTGCCTCGTTACTCATCTTCCTCCACCCCATTGTCTGTGAACAATCGTTCAGAACTAGCCTACTGATTCTACTGTTCTTGCAACGATTAAACGTGTGAATTGCGGGCAATACGTCGATTCGGTGCGATTGCGTAGAATAAGGCCATGAGCGATACGTGGTCAACTCTTTTCAATCCGGAATCCGGCTATACCGACCTTGCAGTGGACACACCCCTGTCCCCTCTGGATGGGCGCTACCGCGCAGCCGTCGCCCCTCTGGCAAACACGCTGTCTGAGGCAGCGTTGAACCGTGCGCGCGTCCATGTGGAAGTTGAATGGCTCATCTACCTGATGGACCACGAGGTTCTGCCCGGCGCTCCCACACTGACCGATGCGGAACGCGCCTATCTGCGCCGCCTGGCCGTCGATTTTGGGCCGGAAGACATTCATCGTCTCGCCCGCATCGAAGCTGAAACGCGCCACGATGTCAAAGCGGTCGAATACCTGATCAAAGAGCACTTGGATCAGGCGCCAGACGAGCTGGGAGATTCCACCTGTCTGCCGGACCTGCACGAAGTGGTCCACATTTTCTGCACCTCCGAAGACATCAACAACCTCGCGTACGCGCTGACTGTCGCCGCGGCTGTCACACACACGTGGCTACCGGCAGCCCGCCAGCTCATTGAGTCACTGCGTGCCATTGCGCGCGACGGTGCCGACGCGCCGATGCTGGCACACACCCACGGTCAGCCCGCCACTCCCGTGACAATGGGCAAGGAAATGGCGGTCTTCATTCACCGCCTGAACCGTCAGATCGACCGCATTGAGAAAGCCGAATACCTCGGGAAGATCAATGGTGCGACCGGCACGTGGGCGGCACACATGGTGGCCGTTCCCGGTGCCGACTGGCCGGCGCTCGCTCAGGGATTCGTCGAGTTCCTCGGCTTGACATGGAACCCGCTGACCACGCAGATCGAATCGCACGACTGGCAGGCCGAGCTGTACTCGGACGTCGCCCGTTTCAACCGCATCGCGCACAACCTGGCGACGGATTGCTGGTCGTACATTTCGATGGGCTACTTCCACCAGAACCTTGCTGCCCAGGGGTCTACCGGCTCGTCCACCATGCCCCACAAGGTCAACCCGATCCGCTTTGAAAACGCCGAAGCGAACCTGGAGATTTCGTGCGCGCTCTTCGACACGTTGGCGGCCACACTGGTGACATCGCGCATGCAGCGCGACCTGACGGATTCAACCACGCAGCGCAATATCGGTGTCGCTTTCGGACATTCGCTGCTGGCACTGGATAATCTGGTGCGCGGCCTGGCCGGACTGGACATCAACCGTGAGCGCATGGCTGCTGACCTGGATCAGAACTGGGCTGTGCTGGGTGAAGCCGTCCAGCAGGCGATGCGCGCTGCTTCCATTGCGGGCGCAACCGGCATGACCAACCCGTATGAGCGCCTCAAGGAGCTCACCCGCGGGCACACAGTCGGCGCCGACGAAATGCGCACATTCATCGCCGGCCTGGGATTGCCGAGTGAGGTCGAACAGCGCCTCCTGGACCTGACCCCCGCCACCTACATTGGCCAGTCCGAAAAGATGGCGGGCTGGGAGTAGTCCGTCCACGGTTTACGGCCGCCAGGCCGGGTCAGCGTCGGGTGCGCCGAAACGCGCGTACAGTGCCGAGGGTGTCGCGGTTTCCTCGCTGAATCCAACACTGGTGACGTCGCATCGCACTTCGCCTGCTGAATCCGTGACGCAGGCGCGCACCGCCACGGGAGCCAGCTCCGGGTTGTCCCATGCGCACCGCACCGCATCCTCGAGCTGTTGGCGCGCCTGATCTTCACTGTCGTCATCACACACGATGCGCATGTCAATCAGAGGTGAACGGCCGAACCCTTCGTGCACACGCACATCCAACGACAGGTGCGCTCCCATCATGTCCGGCATGCGCTCAGTCAGCCACTGCTGCACGCGGTGCCCGCGACCCGCCCGTTTCGGCGGTTTAAGAACATCCAGCGCGGCGCTGACCCCCCGCGCTCCGGCGGTGAGCACACTGATCAGCACAGGGTTGTCGATCTGTGGCAGACGGCCGCGTCGCCCTCGTCCATGCCCCTTATTGACGGGGGTGGGTGAGCCTTTTCCCTTACGCCTGCGCATGTGTCCTCCTCAACGCTGAAAAGTCGATCAATGGGTTGGGCTGCCACTGCCAGTCACTGCCCACCAGGTCAGATTCGGGTGCGTCGAGCACGACGTACTGGTCCCACGTCGGCTCTTCGACGGTTTCGAGTACGTCCTGCCACACCTCATGGAATGTGGTGTGCACGGATTCCCCCTCGCGCGGCAGGAATTCCTGCAGGCGGTCCACGCATTCCGAGGGGTATCCGTGTCGGACGACGCTGGCTCGCCGCTCCAGCAGACGCACCGTGTCGGTGTAGATCGTCGATGAATGCGCGTAGTACAGCGGCGACTGACGCGGCCGCACCAGGTTTCGGTGGATCGTCACCCGCTGGTCGGGGGTCAGTGCGGGTGTGCCGTCCAGGGCTGGAATCACGTCCTGGTCGTGAGCAATCGACACCATCGTCACATCGGGGCGAATTTTGATGCGCCGGCATGGTGATCCCATCGTCATCACGCCGCTCACGCGCATACCCGCCTCATCCGGGTCCATCGACGCCAGGGCTGCTGCCACCATGCCGCCCTGAGAGTGGCCGCAGATCAAGACGCGTTCGGCCGGCCAGTCATCCTGGTCCACACCGCTGCGTCGCATCGCTTCATGCACCGCCTTGACCGCTCCGATCCGCACGGCTGAAGGCAGGAAGAGGACTTCGCGGATATTCGATTCCGTGTCGGCAGGGTTCGGAGTCGATGTCGGGTCAAGGTGCATGGTGCCGGGGATGGCCACGATCCAGCGTCGCGCGTCGCCCTCGCCCACGCGCACCACCTTGACCATCTGCCCCATTGACCCGCAGTAGTACATGTCGTCGATGTCAGCGGCGATGTCACCCAGTGACGAGGGTGGCTGCGTTCTGCGCAGTTGCGGTGTGGGGTGGCCGGGCGGAACGGTCGGCGTACCGTCGTCACTATCGAGGATCACCGCGGTGTGAACCGCTCCGCCACGAAAATACCCGGTCGCTGTGCCAACAGTCAGTGCGATCACCATCAACGCTTCATATCCGCGTCGCGGAACCAATGGCAACATGGCGCGCGCACGCCCATCACAGTCGGTGTGCGTGGCGATCCGCGCCTTCAGATACAGTCGGCCAGCGTCGGCCACGCGGCGCGCAGCAGCGGCTCCTGCCCGCACCAAAAGCGTGTCCAGGCCCGGTTCATCGAAGAAGATCCGCTGGAAGCGTTCAAGTATTTCCGACCCCATGCGCTCGGAGGCGACCCTCAGCACTTTCTGTGCATCCTTCGGCACGAAGCGCGCATCGGAGAGCAAGTCGGCACCGGCTGCCAGAGCAATGGCCGGAATCATCGGCACAAGTTTCATGCGCACGTAGGTCGGCGGATAAGACTGCGGCACACGTTTGAGTGGATACCACCTGTCTTCGCTGCGACCCATATGTGTAGTCTGGCACGTCCCATTTATTGATGCCTGCCGAATCGTACAATGGGGTCAGGCTACGAATTCAAGGAGAATCATGCTCATTCTGATCGATCACGCCAATATTGACCTCATTCGTGAGACTCTCGATTACCTTCCCATCGACGGCGTGACTACGAACCCCACCATTCTGGCGAACGAGGGAGGCGACCCGCTGGAGGTTCTCCGTAAAATCCACTCGGTTTTGCCGGAAGGCTCGCAACTGCACGTGCAGGTCGTGTCCCATGATCGCGAATCCATGGTGGCCGAGGGGCGCGCGCTGCGTGCGGAGTTCGGCAAGCACCTGCATGTCAAGATTCCGGTCACCCATGAAGGTTTCGCCGCGATCAACATGCTGGCCTCGGAAGGTATCCCGGTCACGGCAACGGGCGTCCACTCCACCCTGCAGGGCTTCATGGCTGCTCAGGCCGGTGCGCGCTATGTTGCGCCGTATGTGAACAGGATGGATAACTTCGGTATCAACGGTGTGCGTGTAGCAACCGAAATCCATCAGATCCTGCGCACCCATCACCTGCATGCGGATGTGCTGGCCGCTTCCTTCAAGAACTCCGATCAGGTGTTGCGCCTGGTTGAGGCCGGTATCGGTGCGATCACTGCCGCTCCGTCCGTGCTGGCTGCGTTGGTGGCCAACCCGATCACGGATGTGGCGATCGCCGCTCAGGATGCTGATTTTGCCCGCCAGGTCGGCGGCGAGGAGACCTTCAGTGATCTGATTGCTCTGGCTCACCAGCGCGACCAGCAGTCGCTCAAGGTCGCGCAGCCTGAGCTGTAACCTTTTTCCTTCACGCGCGCCGTGACCGTCAGTGGTCGTGGCGCGCGTTTTACTATCGGCGCACCCCTTGACACTAATACCCCCTAGGGGTATTGTCGTGCTGGTAGACCTGAGAGGAGACCTCAATGCGCGGATACTCAGCATCAACCCAGCAGTACCTCACCCGGCTTCGCCGTATCGAAGGTCAGGTGCGCGGCGTCCAGCGCATGGTCGAGGAGCAGGACTACTGCATTGACGTACTCACGCAGATATCTGCCATTCAAAGCGCCCTTGATTCAGTCGCCCTCGGCCTCGTTCACGACCACCTGGGCCACTGTGTTCTCGACGCCGCCAAGCACTCTCACGAAGCTGGCGAAGAAAAAATCACCGAAGCGATCAACGCAATCGCACGGCTCGTCAAATCCTGAAAGGACTCATCATGGCACTCGATCGAACTGTTGAACTCTATGTCGACGGCATGACCTGTTCCCACTGCGTCGCATCCGTCACCGAAGAACTCAAAGAGGTCGAAGGCGTATCCAACGTGGAGGTCATTCTCAAGGCCAACAAGACCTCACTGATCACCGTTCACACGCAGACCGGCGTAGACGACGACGCCCTCAAAGACGCCATCAGCGAGGCCGGATACACACTGACTGAAATCAAGCGAGACTTCTAAGGAGCTATATGCACAGCGCGCTGGATCGCGCACAAGACCTCAGGCGCCGCCTCATCGTCACCGCGCCGCCCACACTGGTCGTTGCCACCGTTTCGATGTTCCACAGCCTGCATTTTCCGGGCTGGCAATGGATGGTGGCCATCCTGTCACTACCTGTCGTCACATGGGGCGCGTGGCCTTTCCACCGCTCAGCCATTCAGGGTCTGCGCCACGGCACCACAACAATGGACACACTGGTCTCCCTGGGCGTGACCGCTTCAACTGCGTGGAGCCTGTGGGCACTGCTGTGGGGCGGCGAATCCGCGATGCTCTATTTCGAGGGCGCCTGCGTGATCGTCCTGTTCCTGCTGATCGGGCGCTATGCGGAGGCGCGCACCAAGCATCGGGCCGGCGACGCGCTGCGCTCACTGCTCTCAATGGGCACCACCACAGCGCACCGCATTCTGCCTGACGGGACGCGCGAGGACGTCGACAGCACCGACCTGCAGGTCGGAGACATTTTCGAGGTTCGTCCCGGCGAATCCATCGCAACCGATGGACGCATCATCTCAGGCGAATCCGCCATTGACACGTCGATGCTGACCGGTGAGTCCGTTCCGCGCGATGTTGCTCCCGGTGACGATGTCGCAGGTGCCACGATCAACACGTGGGGCGCTCTGGAAGTGGAAGCCCGCCGAGTTGGATCCGACACCGCGTTGGCCAAGATCGGCCGCATGGTCAGCGAAGCTCAGGCCACGAAGGCACCGATCCAGCGCCTGGCCGACACGATCAGTTCGGTTTTCGTGCCGGTCGTGCTTGCGATTTCCGCGACAACACTGATCGGCTGGCTCATCTTCTCCGGTGACGTTCAGGCCGCGGCCACCGCCGCCGTTGCCGTGCTCGTGGTGGCTTGCCCGTGTGCGCTGGGACTGGCCACACCCACCGCCCTGCTGGTCGGCTCAGGGCGCGCCTCCCAGCTGGGCATCGTGATCCGCTCAGCTGAAATCCTCGAAGAAACCCGCAAGATTGACACAATTGTGCTGGACAAGACCGGCACGGTCACAACCGGCAACCTGGCCGTCGAACACGTCGAGTCAAGCGATCCCGACGTCACGCTCGCCCTCGCAGCCGGTATCGAGGCACGCTCTGAACACCCGATGGCGCGCTCAATTGTGCGCGCCACACAATCCCGCTCACTCACGCCCGTTGCGACTCGCCGCTTCGTCAACCATTCCGGCATGGGTGTCTCAGCTCTGATCGACGGCGGTTTGGCTCTGGTTGGCAGGCCCGAGTGGTTCACGGGGCTGGGTATCAGTATTCCCGAGGACATCGTGCACACTGCCCGATCTCGTTGCGCAACGCCCATCGTGGTGGCCAGCGTTCCAGGGTGGGATGAGTCGCCCTCGACAATCCGCGCCGACGAAAGCGACGCTGAGAGCCCGGTCCGTGTCGACATGGCGGTGGGCGGCATGACGTGCGCGTCGTGTGTGAATCGTGTGGAACGCAAGCTGGGCAAACTTGATGGAGTCGAGGCGCACGTCAACCTGGCGACCGAAAGCGCGTCGATTCTGCTCACCCGCGACCACGGTGACGATGAGTTGGTGCACGTTGTGGAAGCTGCCGGGTACCAGGCGCGTGTGCGCTCGCGCACCAGTGAGACTGCCGAGCCGTCTGCACCGAGTATGGGCCGCCAGCTGGACGCACCACTGACCGGGGCGCAGGTGCATGGTGTGATCGTATTGCGCGACCAGGTTAAGGACTCCTCTGCTGAGGCAATCAGCCTGCTGCGTGGCCTGGATATTGAGCCGATCCTGCTGACCGGCGACAATCAGGGTGCTGCTGACGTGGTAGCCGACCAGGTCGGCATTTCCCATGTGATCGCTGATGTGTTGCCGGATGACAAGCGCGATGTCGTGAAGCGCCTGCAGGATGAGGGACGCGTTGTGGCGATGGTGGGTGATGGCGTCAATGACGCTGCGGCGCTCGCTCAGGCGGGACATCGCGGGCTGGGTATGGCGATGGGATCCGGAACGGATGTGGCGATCCAGGTTGCTGACATCACGCTGGTGTCCTCGGATCTGCGCGCAGCCGCCACCGCAATCGACCTGTCACGGCGGACACTGCGCGTCATCCGGCAGAACCTGGTGTGGGCGTTCGGCTATAACGTGGCTGCCATTCCGCTGGCTGTCGCAGGACTGCTCAACCCGATGATCGCAGCCGGCGCGATGGCGTTGTCATCGGTGTGCGTGGTGACTAATTCTCTTCGTCTGCGTCGGATGCACGCCCTGGGGTCTCGTCAGCCCGATGCGGATACGGGTCACCCAGCTTAAACGCGCGGCTCTCGGAGCGCCTCAAAGGCGAACGCGTCAGCACGCGTGGCCCGCGTTCAGTCAGCGCCACCAGCGTATCGATCAGCTGCTGTGGTTTGTTGAGTTCACCGAGGGTGCGATCTCCACCCAAGTGGACGAATGCGCACGGCAGCTCCACCATGGTGAACCCCTGCATCAGCAGGTCGATGGTCATGGCGGGTTCCAGCCCGTACCCGTTGGCGAAAGGCATGATGGCTGTCAGCGCTTCGCGCGTGATGCAGCGATTTTCGGACATGGGCGATTCAGGTGCCCACCCTGTTGCGCGCCGGATGGCTCGACGCGCTATCCGTGCGGCGGGCAGGCGGCGACTGGATTTCTCACTGGCGCAGGCACAGTCCGCCATCCCGGTCATCACTGCTTCGACCAGCACGGCGGCTTCGACGGCTGATTCGCCCAGGTCGGATGAGAGGAAGAGCAGGAGGCGTGGTGGCCAGTCGGCGCGGTCACGCATCGCTGCGACTTTCACGCCTGTCTCCATCGCGGATGCGCGTCCACGCGGCACTGAGTGTCGAACAACGACGGCACCTGCCATTCGCGCGTGCGCGCCTGTTTCGTCAGTGGAGCCGTCATCGACGACTATGAGCAAATCGACTGCGGGAATGGCGCGGCAGGATCGGACTGTGGAGGCAATGTCATGAGCATCGTCGTGCGCCCAGATGATCGCGGCAACGCGTTGGGGTCCCGAATCGTTCACGCCCACAACTTTACTCCGACTTTGCCTCTCCTTGCAGGGCTAGCGAATGGTGACCTGCCGGGACACGAGCCCCTGTTTGGCTCGACGCTCATCATGTGTCAGAGCTTCGGTCGCATTGAGCGCGTCCTCAAGCTTGCTGATGAAGTTCTGCGCAGGCTTGGACACGTCATCAGAGCTGACTCCTTCTGCCAGCTCGAACACGGGGATGGCCAGCCCGCAGGCGCGGAAGGCGCCAACAAAGCGGGAACCCTCCCCCACGTGGGCATCTCCGGCCACCTGCATACGTGCCAGCGCGGTAAAGAGCTTGTTTTCGTCCTCGTCGGTCACGTAGCGCACGAAGTTGCGGTTCATTTCGCACCAATACATGCCGGGCGCTCCCGGGACTTCCTGCGTGGGGATCAGTTCGTTGCGTGTCTGCTCCATCGTGGAGCGGATGTCCTCGGACATTTCTTCGGTCGGGTCGAACCAGAATGAGAAATCGTCGCACAGTTCCATTGGCTCGGCGCTTTCCAGCAGTTCCTGCAGCCTGGGTGCGGGGTCACGCACGTCAAAGGCAACGATACCTTCGTCTTTCGCGTCGAGGGCGGCTTGCAACGCGCCACCCACATCGTGAGACAGGTCGCCGGAATGGAAGCGTGTCTGCATGCCCACCATGATTCGCCCGTCGCCGCGCACCATGGCTCCCTGCCCGTCTGGCAGCAGTGAGACGATGTCGAATTCAACGCCGTCCTTCGTGCGGGCGTTCATGCGTGCACATGGAATGATTTCCCTCATGGCAACCAGGTCGCTTTCGCATGAGAGCCCTTCAAAGGGTCGTTCCACGAAGCGGATCGGCGGACGGTACGTGCTGCGTCCGGGTTGTACTTTTTTACGACGGCTTGCTTTACCCATACGCACAACAATACTGGCTAACAGTGTGCGAGCGCATGTGCCATTGCATCGTGTTCCGCTCTGGTCACCGTGAGTTTCCACTTGGCTTTCACCGCGATCTGCCGCGTCACGTATTCGCAGCGGAAACTGCGGTCAGGTGGCAGCCACTGATCAGCTGAAGCAGCCACCTTGTCCTGGTTGGCCTGTCCGTCAACTGCCAGCAGGTTGTCCGGGTCGTTGGCGAAGGCCTGCCTGCGGGCTGTGTCCCATTGCCAGGCTCCCGATCTCCATGCGTCGGCAAGCGCCACGACATGATCGATCTGCACCAGTGTCGACGTGTCCTGGCCGCGCTGGAATTCGATGACCTTGCCCGTGTAGGGCTCCGCCAGCGTTCCACTGAGCACCACACAGTCTCGGGTATGCGGCTTAAATGTGGGTCGCGCGAGGTCACGGGCCAGAATGTCGTTACGAGTGTCGCACCCGTTGTGGTCCTCATCGGCCCACTTCTGACCAAACTGGTCCCGGTTGTAGTCAGGGGCGCCCTCGTCACTGCGTACGATCAGTGCGCGCAGCTGGTCACCGGCGGGACCGGCGGGAGCTTCGACTCGTGGGGCGGGTATGAACAGCCACAACACCCACGCCAGCAGCACAATGACTGCCAGCGCGATGATGAAATCGCCGATGCTGATTCGCCCACGCACCTACTCATTATGAGCATCACGTCGGCATCTGCCCGACTTATCCACAGGGCTAGCGCCGCGCCAGCTTTTCGCGGATCCAGTAGATCCCCATGATGATCAGCATCAAGCCGAGCATCGAGATTAACTGCGGGCGCGCAGAGGGGCTCAGAGCCATCAGCACACCCATCACAGCCAGGCCAGCCAGAGCCAGATACCCCGTCCACGGCCAGCCGGGCATGCGGATCGGCAGATCATGATTTTCGCGCAGAAGCGGACGCAGACGAATCTGCGAAATGATGATGAAGACCCACGCAATGAGCAGCACCATGCCGATCGCGTTGATCAGGATCCCCAGGATCGCTTCCGGCAACCACCAGTTCAGACCGACTGACACCAGGGCGAGGATGACTGACAGGCTGACGGCTCGGCGCGGGGTTCGCCCTCGTGCAATATCACCGACTGCAGTTTCTTCCGCCATGACAGCCTCAAGATCACGTTTCGAATCGCCGGTCACGACATGGGCGAGGGCGTCCGGCGAATCCGATGCGGTTGCCGACCCGCCCAGCAGCCACGGTGAGCCCATACCTCGGGCACACAGTGAGTAGGCCATGCGCGACGACGAGTAGACGTTGGCTGAGAAAGCGCTGACGAGGGCCACGAACACGATGATTTCCATGATGCGGCCGACAGCTGGGATACCCGCCATGTTCAGCACCGTTGCGAACGGGTTGAGCACCATGTCAGGCGAGTTCCACGGCAGCAGGCAGATCAGCAGAATCACTGATCCGACGTAGAACACCAGGATGCGCCACAGTACTGAGCGAATCGCCTTGCTCATGGCGCGCTGAGGGTCTTCCGCTTCGGCAGCCGCAATCGTCACGATTTCAATGCCGCCGAACGATGTGATGATGGCGAGCAGGCCGGTTGCGATGCCCGCCATGCCCAACGGTGCGAACCCACCGTTGCCAAGGACGGTTTCCATCACCGGGGCGGTCTTGCCGGGAATGAAGCCGATCAGCAAACCGACGCCGATCAGCAGGAACATAATGATGGCTGCGACTTTGATTCCGGCCAGCCACGCTTCGACCTCACCGAAGTCACCGGCTGCCAGCAGGTTCACGCCGCCCAACACCACCACAATGACGAGGGCGACGACCCACTGCGGCACTGCCGGGAACCACTGCACGAAGATCTGTGCGGCACCGGTGATTTCCATGCCGAGCACCATGATCAGCATGAACCAGTACATCCAGCCGACCGTGAACCCGGCCCACCGTCCGATGCCGGCTTCAGCATATGTGGAGAACGACCCGGTCGACGGCAGCGCGGCGGACAGTTCCGCCAGCGAGTACATCACAGTGATCGCGATGAGCGCTGCAATCAGGTACGACACAAGAACGGCCGGTCCGGCCGATGCGATGGCCTGCCCGGTCCCCAGAAAGAACCCAGCACCGATCGCTGAGCCAAGAGCAATCATTGACAGGTGGCGCGTTTTGAACCGGCGCGGTTTTCTGGTTTCAGTCATAGTCATGATTCTCACACTTTCCGTTCGTGCGCTGTCATGCGCGCTCAAGTGGTGAGATCAGCGACGGGTCGTTATTCTTCACCGACCCGACTTCCCGGCCCACGCGGCGCGGCAACAGGTGCGGCTCGGGAACAGCGCCAATCAGTGAGCGCACCTCATCCGGACGGTCTAGGTGCGGGTCGAGCCACGCGCCCCACAATTCCTTGGGCACGATCAGCGGCGTGCGGTCATGAATAGTGCCGAGGGCGTCCGGCGCGCTGCGTGTCAGGATCGCGCATGTCCAGCTGTCACAGATGCCTGCAAAGGCCATGAGGGGGTCGCCCTCGTCGGCGGACAGAAACCAGGGCTGCTTGCCTTGCCATTCGTAGTATCCGTTCGCGGGAACGAGGCAGCGGTGGTGCCGGACGGGCCCGCGGAAGGAAGGTTTTTCCGTGACTGTTTCAGCACGTGCGTTGATCATGGGGCGAAAACCGGGTTTGGCCCAACTTGGCACAAGCCCCCATGTCGCATCGGTCATCACGCGGACAAGGCGGTCGGCGTAGTGCTCCATGATGACGCGGATTGGCTGAGTGGGCGCAATGTTGTAGGACGGAACGGTAAGCCCCAGCAGCTGGTCGAGTTCGAAGAGGTCCTGCATGTCGTCGTCGTTACCGAACAGGACGAACCGTCCGCACATTATTGCTCCTTATCGAGTTCTTCACGGATCTGGTTGAGCGCGTCGGTCGCTGCCTGAGCTGCAGCTTCAGCGGTCACAGCGGCGGTTTCCACGCGGTTACGGCCCCACAGGTGTGCAAGTGACCATTCCGAGTTGCGCGGCAGCTGCCAGGAGCGCTGGAAAGCAAGGAATGTGAATGCTGACCCGACTATGATTGCGGTCGCCATTCCGATGGTGTCGAGGTGCCAGTTCCAGAAGGCCACCATGATCGCGGAGGACACCAGTGCAGGCGTGGCGTACAGGTTGTTTCCTCCGAACACCATCGGCGTGTTTCCCGCTGCGATGTCCCGGATCATGCCGCCGCCGATTGCGGTGGTCATCCCGAGGATCAGTGCCGGCATGATGCCGAACCCTGCTTCGAGTGTTTTCGCGGCTCCGGTTGCTGCCCAGCAGCCCAGTACCGTCCCGTCAGCAAAGGCGAGGGCGATCTGCCAGCGCCGTGAATCAAACGTGAACATGTAGGCGATGATGGCTCCGACCAGCGCCGCTGCCAGGTAGAACGGATCGGTGAGTGCTGCCGGCGGGCCAACCTGCAGCATGACGTCACGCAGAATACCGCCGGCCAGCGCAGACATCACGGCGAGGACGCCGAATCCGACGATGTCGAACCTTTTCATGCGTGCCAGGCGGCCACCCAGAACGCCGTTGAGCACCACGCCGATCAGGTCGATGGCGCGAAAAATGTCGGGAAGCGCATCGTTGAGCGAATGGAGCACAGAAGTCACATCGTCGATTTTAAAGTGCTGTTGTACCGAACAACCAGCCCAGAGCGTATGTCACGGCGGCTGCTCCAAATCCGATTGCCAACTGTCTGAATGCGCGAGGCATGGGGTCCTGACCTGAAAGCACGCCCACCATTCCGCCGGTCATCAGCAGCGCAATTCCCACCAGCGCGGCGGCAATAATGACAGCGAGCAGGCCATCGGCTGCGAAAATATACGGAATCAGCGGGATGAACGCGCCAGCGGCAAAGAAGATGAAGGAGCTGATTGCGGCGCGCCACGGCGTCCCCACTTCTTCACCGGCACCGCCAGAATCGTTGCCACTCAGCGCTGTGCGCACAGCGATCGGTCCGGATTGACCTGATGGATGGGCGGCGAGTTGCTGGAAGACGCGGTGCGCGTGTTCGGCTGCATCTTCAGGCGTTTCGCCGCGAGCACGGAACACCAGCGCCAGTTCGTTCGCATCCACGTCGAGGGCGGGCACTGACTGGTGGGCCTGCGAGTCGGGCCGGGATGCGTCGAGCAGTTCACGCTGACTGGACACGCTGACCCATTCCCCTGCTGCCATTGACAGGGCACCGGCGAGCAGGCCGGAGATGCCGGTGACGAGGACAATCCTGGAGCTCACGCCGGTTGCCGCAATGCCCAGGATCAACGCCAGATTGGACACGAGGCCGTCGTTGGCACCGAACACTGCCGCGCGGAACGTGCCGGCCAGAGACTGGCGCGATCGTGCGGTCAGGCCTCGGATCACTTCGCCGTGGATGTGTTCGTCGGCTGCCATCTGCGCGGTCGCGTCGTCGTCCCGGTCGTACGCCGTGCGTTGTTCGGATCGTTGAGCCATCGCGAGAACGAAGATTGTTCCGAACATGCGTGCGAGGAATGCGCGTGCCCGGGCGCGAAACGAAGGCCTGGGTTCAGGGTAGGCATGAGGGCCAAGCAGGTCGAGCCAGTGTTTTTCGTGACGTTCTTCCGCGTCTGCCAGTGCGTTCAGCACCTGGCTGTCGCCGTCTTTTCGGCGAGCGGCGAGATGGCGGTAGGTCGCCTGTTCCATGCGCTCTTCAGCCAGGTACCTGCGCCACCGGCGTATCTGTTCGCGGGTCGGAGTGTGTTCAGACGTCACGGTGACTACAGTGGCACTCCCACCGCCGCGTTGTCCACGAGCGTCGTCGAAAGAGGACGTTCGGGCGTCCGGAATTATTCTTCTTCCACCTCGACGTCGACATATTCGTAGGTGCTGGTCGGTGTGCCGAAAAGGCGTTCCTTCACAGCATCGGCAACTTTGTCGGTTACACGTTCGCCGCCGGTGCGCACCGCTTCGGATACCCGCTGGCCGGCATTGTCGAGGGGACGCGACACGAAGGGCTGTTCACGAAGCTTGTGCGCTGCGGCTTTGATTTTCTCGTAGCGTTCACGTCCGGCTCGTGTTCCGAGGACGTACCCCACTCCCAGGCCGAGGGCGAGTCCAATTTTCATTCCCATTGACGATCTCCTCTCGCGTCGACACCCAGTGTATTTTCCTTATGGCGAATTGTCTCACGCTTTTGCCACAGAACTGACAAAAATAGCTAGGTTGGAAGGTATGAGTGAGGTCTTGATTGAAACACCCCGCGGGCTCAGCCTGTCGGGTTCGTTCGTCAACCCTGTGGACAGCACTGACTGTGCCGTGCTGTTTTCTCACTCGTTCCTGTCCGATCGTCACTCCGGCGGGCACTTCGATCGCCTCGCCGGGCACTACCGCACGGCGGGGTATGCGACGCTGGCATTTGACTATTCGGGACATGGGCTGTCTGACGATGACATCATCACTCTTGACTCTCACGCGGAGGATCTGCGTGCCGCATCAGGCTGGCTGGCTGACCAGGGTTTCCATCGCCAACTGATCCACGCGCACTCCTACGGCGCCACCGTCGCCATGAACGCTGCTCCACCTGCAGCGACAACTATGGTGCTGTCCGGGGCGGTACTGGGTCCCGTGTCGTATGACTGGCAGGCTATTTTTTCTTCCGAGCAGCTTGATGAACTGGAGCGTCACGGCGTTACAACCATCCCTGACGATTCACCCGGCCCTCGCCAGAACTTCACGATTTCCAGGCAGACTCTGGTGGATCTGTCGCTGGTCGACACGAAAGCGACAGTGGATCACCTGACCATGCCGGTTCTGATCATTCACGATGCCGACGATGAGGAGATCGGCCTGGTGGAAATGACTGAGGAAGTCATGCCGGAGCTGCCGCTGGGAAGTTCCGTCCAGGTCATTCACGGCTCGCATTTCGGCGCAGGTGAAGATGCTCAAACGCTTGTGGATCTGTCGCTTGAGTGGTCACGCACGCACGTTCCGATTCGTCGATAGTCGGCAGGCCTATTCGCGCTGAGGTCGGCGGTGTCCGCGGTATCGACTCTTGCCGTGGGTGACGCTGTAGCGGTACCCCAGCGGAGATGTCCACTCGTATATTCCCGGTCGGTGCTGAGTCAGGTGCCAGCGTGAATGCGTCTTGGCGCGGTGCACGGTACGTGAGAGCGGACCGAGATTGCCGAGGTGGGTCTGGCCCTGTGGTCCGTGCGGATCATACGGAACGGTATGGTCAAGGTCGCATGCCGAGGAGCGCATCGTGGAGTACGGGAAGACTTCGACGGGCTCGCGAATATGCATCGCATGGCGCATCAAGGGCGGTGGGTCATGTCGGTCGACCGCACGGTTGCTGTTGAGGTCAAGGACGGGACGCACTGTGACGTGGCAGTGAGCCAGCAGGTCGGAAAGAGCCTGCGCCGGGATCGTGCCGCACCTGTCACCGTGTACCAGTCGCGGCGACGCAGCGTTGATATGCAGGTGAAGCGTGGCAGGCGGGCGGGTGCGATCAAGCGCCTTACCAGTGGCGCCTTCCAGGCGCGCAAGCGCATAGGCGGGCGTCGCCAGAATTCCCAGGGCGCGGGACTTGCGCTCGTCCAGAGATTCGTCGGGGTGTTCGCTCACGAGCGTGCGCGCCAAAGCGTTGACCGTTCCTTCCAGAAGCTGCGCGTCGGTCACGCTCAAGGTGGCATCGAGATACACCAGATCCGTCGAGCTCTCACGGTCGAAGGCGACTCGGCGGTGCGACTTCTTCAAGTCGAAGCATCGTTCGATGCGTTCGGTGTCAACCTCGGCAATCAGCTCGTTGATGTGCCGGATGGTGCGCTCTTTGCTCCACGTGCCGATGTCACCGATTCGGCGATCAACTTCCTTGCACACGTCCAGCGACAAACTGGTGGTGCGCATCGTGATAGCGCGCGCTTTCCACACGGGCACGTCCAGATCCAGTATGCGCTGCCACAGGCGCGGCATGCGGAAACGCAGGTCAAGCAGGTCTGAAATAAGGTTCAGCGCCACGTGCGGGGAGCACCCCAGAGCAGCTGCCACCTCCAGGTGAGCGAACTCGGCAATCAGGGGTGTACCCGCGCCACTGCGAATGACACGCTCTTCATCTGCAGGAGCTGCGCGGCTGACAGCCAGGACAGCGTCGACGACAAGGCGGGCACGATCAGCTTCGGCCTGTTTCCAGCGCGTATCCGCCTCACGCAGGGCATCGATGCGAGCTATGGCATCGTCCTGCGCGAGCTGCAGAACACTTACTTCGTCGAACATGTGTTCTATTGTGGCAGCACCCACTGGCATCTGCGTTCCACACACAGCCAACAACCATCCTGATTTAAGTGATGTACGTCACATTGTCGACCGGCGTCACGACCCCACCACTACCCGTTACCAGCTACCAGCGATCGACCACGCGAATATCGCGCTCCTCCAGTGCTTCCAGCCATTGTGAGTCAACGACGAGCCGCGCCTCCCACTGCCGCTTGGCATCATCAACACCGGGATGCACAAACACTTCACTGACTCCGACAGGCACATCATCCAGCATCGCAATATAACTGTCCCGCAGCTGCTCGTAGCTGGCGAGGTCTTGATACGGCGTCGTATTGGTGAGCATCACGTCCGGCAGAGCCACTCCCAGGCGGTCTGCTGCTGCCACGGCTTGCGCATGAAGGGCACGCATGGGCGAGTCGCCCTCGGCAAAAAACTGTGTGGGGAAGGTGCGCGGCATGCGGAAAGCCAACGAAAAGTGGGTGCAGAATTCGAGCGCGGCGGGGAGCGCCTCGGGCGTATACAGTGCGCCGCAATGCGAATCAAGCCGTATGACGTCCATCCCGCAGTCAGTCAAGCGCGAATGCTGTTCGCGCAGCTCATCGGCGATCTCACCTCCGGTTGCTTCGTGATGCAGGCCGACGCTGCTCAGTCCGGCGTCTCGCAGCATGTTCAGCTGCGCGGGCAGGTCGTCAGAATTGGCGAGGGCGGTCACGGCACTGACACGGCCGCTGGCGACAAGGTCGCACACGATGCGCGAGGACGCGGGGTTCATGCCAAAGTCATCAGCGGTAATGACGATGCGACGCTCGGCACTCATGCTTCGTCGGCTTCCGGAAGGCGAATGAAGCGCGAGATCAGCGTGCCGATCAGCATGATTACCAGCGGATAGATGGCCATGTAGACGCGCCACGCCATCGCCGGGTCAGGGCCGGGCACCTCCCCGGAACGATATCCGAAGAACCAGCCCAGCGACAGCAACGCAATGGAGGTCGGGATCGCATTGAGACGGCCGAGCACGCCGAATGCCGACAGGAAGATCCCTTCGCGATGGATGCCAGTCTTGCGGGCATCCTCGTCAAGAACGCGGGCGAAGATCAGGTCGTTGGTGGCGAGCATACCGGACCAGCCGAACGCCACGCAGATTCCGCACAGGATGCCGGTGATGAGGTTGTGGGCAAAGAACAGTGGCACAAAGGTCAGTGCGCATACCGGCAGGGCCAGGCGCCATGTCCACGCCGCGCCGCGTCTGCGCACGATCGAGGTCCAGATGGCGAGTGATCCCAGTGACGTGAAGATGACGACACCTTGCATGATGGTGGCTTCCAACGCGCCGCCACCCAGCGCGTAGTCCACGTAGAACTGCAGACCACCCATGAGCATCGCCATCGACGCGCCATACAGTGCTGAGACCACGCCGATCGTCCAGAAGTAGCGGTTGGTGACGATGTCGCGGATGGATCGCAGGAACGTCGGGCGTTTTTCTTCGACGTCGCCGTGGCGTTCGTGGATCCCCAGCGCCATGAAGATGATGACTGCAGCGGCGATAACACCGTAGATGACGGCGAGGCGCTCGTATCCCACGGTCGGATCAGCACACGCTGCATCCCTGACGTCACATCCCAGGATGTTGCGGGCCAGCAGTGGGGTAAGGCCGAGGGAGAAGATCATGGCGACCAACTGGAATCCCTGTCGCAGCGAATTGGCGAGGGCGCGTCGCTTTTCCTGCGGGAACAGTTCCGGCAGCAGCGACCCGTAGGCCGCGTTGATCATGGAATCGGCCGCTTCGGACAAGATGGCGAACGTGGCGAACCAGGCGACCAGCGATGTTGTCTTCGCCGCGACGACGGCGTCAGGCACCCAGAACAGTGCGATCATGCCGATCAGCAGCACCAGTGCGCCGACGATGAGGTAGGGACGGCGCCTGCCCCAACGGGAGCGCGTGCGGTCGGAGAAATAGCCGAAGATCGGGTTATCGATGGCGTCAATAATCCCGTAGACCGTGTAGACGGCGGCGTAGATGGCAGCATCCATACCGAGGACCGACACGTAGAAATACAGCATCGACCCTTTGATGACATTGATCGGAATCGATGTGCCAAACATGCCGATGGCGAAACGCCACGGCGGCGTCTGTCGACGCTCAGGTGAGATGGCGGTCACAGCAGCATCGTAGCACGCCTCATTATGCATACATTTTACGTTTGAGGATGATTCATGATCCATTCCCTCTTCAAATACATCAATAATGATGGATAATAGAGAGGAACACATCACAATTCGAGCCAAAGGAGCCTCATGTTCGATGAAAGTTCACGCACCCGCCGCCAGGTGTCACGCGTACTGCGCGACTGGCTCACCCCGGGTGTCACGATCGAACGAGCAGATCTGACCCTTACCGCATGGGAAGTGCCCGACGAACCCGTCCCCTTCGACGAGGCAGTCACACAGGAATACTCCGACATCAGCCTGCCCTACGCATGGTCGCACCCCTGGGGCACGACATGGTTCCACGTCAGCGGGCGCGTACCGCAGGAATGGGACCCTGCATCCGACCAGCGCCGCCACGAAATCATCGTTGACCTGGGATTTTCCGACGCCGGCCCCGGTTTCCAGGCAGAAGGCGCAGCATATCGGCCAGACGGCACGATGATTAAGGCGCTCGAACCACTCAACCGTTACATTCCGATCGAGGCAGCGCCCGGTGAAGAATTCGAGCTCTACATCGAAGCGGCCGCCAACCCGAATGTCATCGAAGGTGACTGGGTGACACCACCGACGATGGGCTCGAAAGAAACAGCCGGCACAGAGTCGATCTACACAATGACTACGTGCGAACTGCGCGCCATCGACACCACGGTTGAAGCACTCCAGGCTGACCTGACCGTGCTGAACGACCTCGTGACCGTCGTCGACTCACCCAGGCGCGAACAGATCATCCGCGGACTTGACCGCGCGTTGGACGCCCTCGACTATGACGATCTTTCGGGCAGCGCACACGAGGCGAGGCAGATGCTCAGCGATGTTTTGAGCGCTCCGGCCTCCGCGTCAGCGACCACCGCATACGCGATCGGACATGCGCATATCGATTCGGCATGGCTGTGGCCGCTGCGAGAGACGCGACGCAAAGTAGCGCGCACGTGGTCGAATGTCCTGCACCTGATGGACGTCGACCCCGACGTCATGTTCGCCGCCTCCTCAGCCCAGCAGTATCAGTGGCTGCGTGACGAGCACCCTGACGTGTTCGAGCGCCTGCGTCAGCGCGTTGCCGAAGGCAGGTGGGTAGTCGTCGGAGGCCAGTGGATCGAATCCGACCCGTACATGATCGGCGGGGAGGCAATGGTTCGACAGTTCCTGGAAGGCCAGCGATTCTTCCAGCGCGAATTCGGCGTCATGCCCGAACACGTGTGGCTGCCGGACTCCTTCGGATACTCGGCAGCACTGCCGACCATCGCACGGCACATGGGTATGAAATGGATGCTCACGCAGAAGCTGTCGTGGAATGAGACGAACACGTTCCCGCATCACACACTGTGGTGGGAAGGAATCGACGGGTCGCGTATCTTCACGCACTTTCCACCCGTTGACACCTACAACTCGACGCTCAGCCCGACCGACCTGCATCACGCTGAAAGCACATTCCGCGACAGCGGCGGAGCATCCAGGACGCTGGTGCCGTTCGGCTACGGTGACGGTGGCGGCGGCCCGACCAGGGAAATGCTGGCCAACGCGCACAGGCAAAAAGACCTGGAAGGCTCCCCGCGCGTGCGCATCGCCTCACCGACCGACTTTTTTGCCGACGCGCAGACCGAATATCCCGATGCGCCGACGTGGGTGGGCGAACTGTACCTGGAGAACCATCGCGGCGTGCTCACCTCGCAGGCGCGCACCAAGCGTGGGAACCGACGCTGCGAGCATCTGCTGCGCGAGGCCGAATACTGGTGGACGCAGGCAGCGGTGCGCACCGGTGCCGACTACCCCTACGATGAGCTGCACGAGATCTGGCAGGAAGTCCTCCTGCTGCAATTCCATGACATCCTGCCCGGATCCTCAATCGCGTGGGTCCACCGCGAAGCTGAAGAAACCTTCGAGCGCCTCATGGAGCGCCTCAACACCCTGATCAATGACGCGCTCAGCATTGTTGCCGGCAACGGTGAGACCCCGCTCACCGCGAACGCCTCGTCCGCCGAGCAGCGTGGCGTGGGTGCCGGAGTGATCGCACATGTCAGCGCGCAGGCTCCCTCGTCCATCACCATTGACGAGGGCGACGACGGCTGGCAGATCTCGAACGGCGTGCTGAACGTACATGTCACGCGGGACGGTTTGATTGACTCGTTGGTGGATGCGCGCCGTAATCGTGAGGTTGTGCCGGCAGGACAGGTGCTCGGCAGACTCAACGCGTACCGCGACATTCCGGTGGACTGGGATGCGTGGAATATCGACGGTGATTACCGTCGCCACCCGAACCCGATTGACTCGGTGGACGCTCTGGATGTGCGTGAAGAAGACGGTGCTGCCGTCGTGACGTGTGAGCGGTCCTGGGGCACGTCGACGTTCGTTCAGACGATGCGCATCGCGCCCGATTCTGCGACGGTTGATTTCACGACTGAAGTCGAGTGGCATGAGCGCCGGCGGATGCTCAAACTGGAGTTGCCGGTGGACGTGTTGACCACAACCGCCCAATCCGAAATTCAGTGCGGACATATCACGCGCCCCATTCACGAGAACACGTCGTGGGAGCACGCGCGCTTTGAAACTGTGGGACTGCGGTGGGTGCGCGTGGCAGAAGATGATTTCGGCGTGGCCGTGGCCAACGACCGCACCTATGGGCACTCGTTCGTACGCATGCGCAGCGACGAGGGCAGGCCGTTCGTACAGATCGGTGAGTCACTGCTGCGCGCGCCGATGGCTCCGGATCCGGATGCCGATCAGGGCCACCACGTCCTGCGCACCTCCCTGACCGTCGGAGCTGAGATTGACGATGCGATCGCGCAAGGACAGCGCATGAACCTGCCGGTGCGCGAAGTGCGAGGCGACCATGACGTGCCGGCACTGGTGACACTGGACAGCGGGCATGCCCTGATTGAGGCAGTCAAGCTGGCTGATGACGAATCCGGTGACGTGATCGTTCGCTTCCATGAAACAAGAGGCGGGCGCACCACGGCGCGATTCAGTGTCGATATTCCCCACCTCGCGTCAATTCACCTGGTGGATGGACTGGAGCGCGAGTGCGAGGACGAGGCTGACCTTCGCGCCGATGAAAGCGGCTTCGACGTTGATCTCAAGCCATTCGAACTGGTGACAGTTCGTATGCATCGCAACTAACTAGGAGTAGAAAATGAGAAAGAAGTATGCGGCAACCGCAATCCTGTGCAGTGCAGCGCTGTTGGGGATGGCTGCATGTTCCGGTGGAAGTCAATCTGGACAAAGTGGTTCAGCTGGAAATGGCGATCCCAACACACTGACCATCGCGTATCAGAAGACTGCTGCCTTCCACCAGCTTGAAAACATGCTGGAAAAAGCGAAGACCGAATTTGAAGCGTCCCATGAGGGCATTACTGTCAACATGCAGCCTATTGAGGCTGATCAAGATCAGTACTTCACCAAGCTCGCGTTGATGAACGGCTCGCCTTCGACCGCACCTGATGTCATCTATGAGGACACATTCCAGGTCATGCCGGACGCTGAAGCGGGGTACCTGTACCCGATGGATGAGTTCCTCGATCAGTGGGAGGACTGGGATCAGTTCGACAAATCCGCGCAACAGGCCGGTGTCGCAACCGACGGAAAGACGTATGGAGTCTCCTTGGGAACAGATACACGCGCACTCTACTTCCACAAGGACGTCTTCAAAGAAGCCGGATTACCCGAGGACTGGCAGCCGAAGAACTGGAATGAGATTCTTGACGCGGCTAGGACGATTAAACAAAAAACTGACGCCATTCCGCTGGCGATTTACGGCGGCAAAGCTGCTGGTGAAGCATCAACCATGCAGGGCTTTGAAATGCTGCTGTACGGCACAGATGACACGCTGTATGACGAAGAGTCCCAAAAATGGATCACCGGGTCGAAAGGATTCCGCGATGCTCTGGGATTCTATAAGACAGTGACTGACGAAGAACTCGGATTGCCACTCGATATTGCGTTAGAATCTTCCGTTGGAGACAAGACATCGCATGAGCTCCTACCCGCAGGCAAGGTTGGTATCGTCATGGACGGTTCGTGGGTACCGGGAAGCTGGATCGAAGGCGAACAAGAGTGGGACGAGTGGGCCGATAAGATCGGCTTTGCGAAGATGCCGACTCAGAATGGTCAGAAACCAGGATTCACGTCCATGTCGGGTGGATGGCTCTTGTCCATCGGCGCGTCGACCGCCAACCCGCAGGCAGCGTTCGACTTCATTTCCATCGCCACAAATATGGAAAACTCCAAGCTCTATGACACCACCGAGTCTCAAATTGCCGTGCGCCGGGATGTTCAGGAAGACCCAGAGTATTTGAACTACAACGAGTCTTTCGAGTTCTTCTCCGGTCTGGTGCAGTACACGCATTTCAGGCCGGCAACACCGGACTACTCCCAGATTTCTTCGAATATCCAAGTGGCAACCGAGTCGATGGTCACCGGCGAAGCCACTCCGGAGCAAGCTGCTGAGCAGTACGACCAAACATTGATCGGCATCGTCGGAGAAGAAAACACACAGGCAGCTCAATGAGTACTGGTCATTTAGAACGTGAGACTGTCCGGGCAGGCGCATCGTTGGGACAAACCCGATCGACTGCCCGGCGTCTCGCCGAGTTCGGCGCGCTGGCACCGGCACTGCTGCTGATGGCAGTTTTTCTGGCCGGACCAATCGCCTATTCACTGTACGGATCCCTGACAAACCAAGCCATGACGGGAATTCGCGCGGCTGAGCCACAGTTCGTGGGACTGGATAACTACAAGGCTCTTCTGGGCGCGCCTGAATTCTGGAAGTCAGTGCTGCTGACAGTCGTATTCGTCCTTGCCTCCGCAGTTATCGGCCAGAACGTCCTGGGCATGTCGCTTGCACTGCTGATGCGACGCGTCCCCAGATGGGTGGCGACATGTGTGGGCACCATTGTCATTATCGCGTGGGTTCTGCCTGAAATTGTCGCCGCGTTTGCCTTGTACGCATTCTTCCAGAAAGACGGAATGCTCAACTCCTTCCTGGAGATGATCGGCCTCCATGGCCCCTCGTGGCTCATTGGCTTCCCGATGCTGTCGGTCATCATCGCCAACATCTGGCGCGGAACAGCTTTTTCCATGATGGTGTATGCGGCAGCTCTTTCGAACGTGCCAGCTGATGTGCAGGAAGCCGCCATGATCGACGGGGCAGGCGGATGGCAGAGACTGATCCACGTGACAATACCGATTATCAAGGGATCGATTTCAACCAACCTTCTGCTCACCACGTTGCAGACTCTAGGTGTCTTCACACTGATCTGGGTCATGACAGGTGGCGGGCCCGGGACCCAGTCATCAACTCTTCCTGTTCTGGCGTTCCAGCGCGCATTCAAGTTCTCCCAGGTCGGATACGGCACCGCAATCGCCACCGTGACCCTGATCCTCGGTGCCCTGTTTGCGCTGGTCTACATCAAGGTCCTCAAACCGGAGGTGGACTGACATGGCGCCCTCTGTTGCACAACCGAAACAATCCTCAACAAAACTGTGGGCGTCGGTCGCCCTGCTGGTCGTCAGCATCGCGTTCCTGGTGCCTCTGGCCTGGCTGCTGGTGTCCGCAGTGCATCCATCTCCAGGAGTGTCACTCTCCATCCCGTCGTCAGTGACAATGGAGCATTTTTCTGAAGTAGCCGACTGGGATCTCACGTTCCGTCCGCTGCTCAATTCCATGATCCTGTCACTGGGCACGGCACTGCTGACCGTGGCCGCCGGAGCGCTTGCCGCATACCCGCTGTCACGCTACAAGTCGCGATTCAAGCGCTCCCTCATGTACACCATCCTGTTCGGCACCTGCCTGCCGATCACCGCAATGATGGTGCCGGTGTATTCACTGTTCGTCCGGATGGATCTGCTGGATTCTCACGGTGCCATCATCTTGTTCATGGCGGCAACGTCACTGCCGATGGCCGTGTGGATGCTAAAGAACTTCATGGACGCTGTGCCTGTGTCACTGGAGGAGGCAGCCTGGGTTGACGGATCATCTGCGATGGGCACGTTGTGGCGAATCGTTCTGCCGCTCATGCGTCCCGGACTGGTCGTTGTGTTCATCTTCGTGTTCACCATGACATGGGGGAACTTCTTCGTTCCCTTCGTGCTGATATTCGATTCAGCCAAGCAGCCCGCAGCCGTCGCAATCTTCAACTTTTTCGGAGCATACGGCACCGTTGCCTACGGGAAACTTGCAGCATTCTCACTGATGTATGCAGCCCCCGTGCTGGCACTGTATGCCATCTCCCAGAAAGTCTCGGGCGGCTCATTCGCAATGGCTGGAGCAGTCAAAGGCTAATCGACATAGACTGGGCCGGTGCCCCGACGACCACGTAAACATTCAGCGTTCAAGCCGTTCACACCTGAACAGCTTGCGCAGCGCGTCGCCGCCATTCCGGTGATCACATACCCGGATTTGCCGGTAAGCGACAGGCGCGACGAGATCGCCGCTGCGATTCGGGATCACCAGGTTGTCGTGGTGGCCGGGGAAACCGGCTCAGGCAAGACGACCCAGCTCCCGAAGATCTGTCTGCAGCTGGGGCGCGGTGTGACCGGCATGATCGGACACACTCAGCCCCGACGCCTCGCCGCACACACTGTTGCTGAACGTATCGCCCACGAACTGGGGCAGAAAGTGGGGCGCGAAGCCGGCCAGGTTGTGGGCTACCAGGTTCGTTTCACTGACGAGGTCGGCCCGACGACGCTGGTGAAACTCATGACGGACGGCATTTTGCTGGCTGAGATCCAGTCGGATCCACTGCTGCGCCGTTACGACACTCTGATTATCGACGAAGCTCATGAGCGTTCCCTCAACATCGATTTCATCCTGGGGTACCTCTCCCGCCTGCTTCCTGCGCGCCCTGATCTGAAGGTCATCATCACCTCCGCCACGATCGATTCGCAGCGCTTTGCCCGTCACTTCGGTACACCGGAGGACCCCGCACCTGTCATCGAGGTGACCGGACGTACCTACCCGGTCGACATACGCTACGAACCGCTTTTTGACGACGAGGGTGACCACATCGACCAGGATGAAGGTATCTGCCGCGCTGTCGACGAGCTGCGTACGGAAGGCCCCGGCGACATTTTGGTGTTCCTGCCCGGTGAGCGCGACATTCGTGACACGCAGCAGGCGCTGGCTGACCATCTAGGAAGCATTTCTGACATTGACATCCTGCCGCTGTATGCGCGGCTCACATCGGCCGAACAGCACCGAATCTTTGAACGTCATTCGCGTCGCAGAATTGTCCTGGCCACGAACGTTGCCGAAACGTCACTGACTGTGCCGGGGATCCGATACGTCATCGACCCGGGTCTGGCGCGCATTTCCCGCTACTCGAACCGCACGAAGGTGCAGCGCCTGCCCATCGAACCGATCTCGCAGGCTTCAGCGAACCAGCGGGCAGGACGCTGTGGTCGCGTCGCCAACGGCGTGGCGATCAGGCTGTATTCCGAGGATGACTTCGACGCGCGCCCCGAGTACACCGAGCCGGAGATTCTGCGTACCTCACTTGCCAGCGTCATCTTGCAGATGGTGTCACTGGGGTTGGGTGACGTGCAGCGCTTCCCGTTCATCGACCCTCCCGCGCAGCGTGCCGTTCGGGATGGCCTGCAGCTTCTGGTGGAAATCGGGGCACTGACCGCTGACCACGGGCTGACGGCGATCGGCCGCTCCCTGGCGCATTTGCCGATCGATCCGCGGCTGGGCCGCATTCTCATTGAAGGTGACCGTAACGGATGCGGCTCCGATGTCCTTGTCATCGTGGCGGCCCTGTCGATCCAGGATGTCCGCGAGCGCCCTCTGGACTTTCAGCAGGCTGCCGACCAGGCGCATGCGCGCTTCGTGGATCCGCATTCAGATTTCATCACCTACCTGAACATCTGGCGCTACCTCAACGTGCAGTCACGTGACCTGTCCGGCTCCGCTTTCCGCCGCATGTGCCGCGCAGAGTTTCTGCACTATCTGCGTTTTCGTGAATGGCGTGACGTGGTCGGGCAGTTGCGGGACATGGCGCGCCCCCTCGGCCTGGATACTCACCGCATCGGCATTCCCAGCCCGAAAGAAGTGGCGTTTGCTGCCAACAGTGGCGGAATCGCAAACGCCGCTGCGCGCGCAGCCGTTGCCTACACGCGTTCAACGTCCTCACCTGATGCTGACGAAATCCACCGCTCGCTTCTGGTTGGCTTACTGTCAAACCTGGGCAACTGGGATCCGGCGAAGAAGGAGTATGCGGGCACTCGCGGCACACGATTCACCATCTGGCCCGGCTCCGGCCTGACCCGCAGCCACCCCGAATGGGTGATGACGGCGGAGCTGGTCGAAACTTCGCGCCTGTTCGCCCGCACGGTGGCGCGCATCAAACCCGAGTGGATCGAGCCTCTGGCCGGCCCTCTGCTCACCCGCGTCTATTCCGAACCATACTGGTCATCAGGCAAGGGCGCTGCGATGATCCACCAGAAAACCATGCTGTACGGGTTGACGCTGGAAGCTGACCGTACGGTCCTGCTCGGCAGGCTCGACATCACGATGGACGAGGGTGGCCCACGCCGTTCCCGAGTAGCGCGTCCGGGAACACTGGCTGGTATTGCGCAGGGTCTGCGCGGCCATGAGGGGCCAAGCGTGTTCGCTGACGCACTGTCGGACGCCCTGGGAGAAACGACCGTTGAGGAGGACTCCCCCGTCAGCGTGGAAGAGGTTGAGCCGCTGACTGCACGCCAGTTGGCGCGCGAAATGTTTATCCGCCATGCGCTGGTGCGTGGCGAATGGCGTGAGCACCACCGTTTCATGGCACAGAATCGTGACCTGCTGGAGCAGGCTCATGAGGTGGAGCAGCGTTCACGCACGAGCGGACTCGTTGCAGGCGAAGACTCCCTCGTCAATTTCTTTGACGACCTGCTGCCTGAGGGCATCATCTCTGCCCGCCACTTTGACCGGTGGTGGGCCAAAAAGCGCCGCTCGAAGCCTGACCTGCTGACGTACCCGCCACAGCTGCTGTTGCCGCGCGGCTCGGGAACGGATGCCGACGCATTTCCTGACACGTGGAACGAGGGCGACCTGGAGTTTCCCCTGTCCTACGAGTTTCACCCCGGTGCCGCCCGTGACGGCGTGACGGCGACGATTCGTGTAGAAGAGCTTCCGCGCGTGACGGGACGCGGCATGGACTGGCTGGTGCCTGGGTTGCTGGACGAACTGGTGATTGAGACGATCCGTGCACTGCCTAAAGCGAAACGGCGTCTGCTGGCTCCGGCTCCGGAAGTGGGAGTGGATGTGGCTCAATGGATTCGTTCACGCATCGGCGGGGACGATGAAGTCGTGAGCGTTGAAGTGGACGAGCCTGAGGATCCTCGTTCCCTGAACGCCGCGATGGATCGCCTGGCCGAGTGGGGGGCGACCAGCGGATCAGTCAGGCGCAACAGGACGGCATCTGCGCAGTTGCAGCCAGAGCCAGACCATGCCCCGGTCGTGAAGCGCTCGGCCGGCATTGATCCCGATCCCGCCAGGCGTCCGCCTTTTGAGGAGGTGTTCGCTGATGCGGTGCGTCAGATTCGTGGCGTTGACCTGGGTGCAAAGGATCTGGCTCATGCGCGTGAGAATGTTCCCTCCCATGTTGTGATGACGCTGCGAGTAGTGGATCAGGATGGTCGTGAGCTGGGTTCGGGTCCGTCATTGACGTACCTGCAGCGCACGTTGGCACGCACAGCCGACGATGCCGTGCGCACCGCTGTTCGCGGGGCTGTGGCCGAAGCGTTTGCACGGGCGGCTGCACCCTCGCCTGCGCTGACACCGGAACCTGTCACGGAGTTTCCCGACGATGTGCCCTGGTCGGTGGAGCCAGATGCGACGCAGGTGGCATTGCGCGGTTTCCCGGCGCTTGTTTCTGACAAAGATGAGGTGCGTCTGCAGATCGTGGCGAATCCCGATGAGGCGAACCGTCTGCACCGCGTGGGGGTGGCGAGGCTATTGGTGCGCGAAGTTCAGCTGGCGACTGCGCGGGTAACGACCCGGTGGAGTGGCCGGCAGGCAATGATGCTGGCTGCCTCCCCGTATGAGTCGACGCAGGCGCTGGTTTCTGACGCGCAGTGGGCCTCCGCGTTGAGCCTGGTGGACCAGCTTTCCGGTGATGACGGGCCGGCAGCGATCCGCAGCCGCACCCGTTTCGACAGCCTGGTTGCGCAGGCCCGCGACCGGCATGAAGACCGTGTTTACGAGATCCTTCAGCATGTGATCCGCACGCTTGAGGCTTCCAGCGAGGTGGCGGACAGTGTGCGTACTCATCAGCACGCGTCACTGAATGAAGTTCGCCAGGAGGTGCGTGATACGACTGAGGCGCTGGTCTTCCCCGGTTTCATTTCAGCCACACCGTTTGAGGTTCTGCCTCACCTGGCCAGGTATGTGCGTGCCGGTGCCGTGCGCCTTGACCGTGCGGCGCGAGGGCGACCCATGCTCGATCAGGACGCGCAGAATGCGCA
Organism: Actinomyces sp. HMSC065F12; assembly: GCF_001814535.1. Lineage (NCBI taxonomy): Bacteria > Bacillati > Actinomycetota > Actinomycetes > Actinomycetales > Actinomycetaceae > Actinomyces > Actinomyces sp. HMSC065F12. The sequence continues at coordinate 71,039 of NZ_KV816946.1, read as the reverse complement.
CGTGATCGGTGATGTTGAAGACGCCATTGAGCAGGCGCAACACGCATTGGATGAGCATCCGTTCAATGCGAAGCGGGCGCGCACGATCAGCGAGGCGCGCTGGTTGCTCGAAGAGCTGCGCGTCTCACTGTTCGCTCAGCAGCTGGGCACTCCGCGGAAAGTTTCAGCCAAGAGGATCTACTCCCTGCTCAGGCACTGACTGGCCATACGTGCGCCAGGCGCACTGATCCGCGTGACTGCTCGACCGACACTGTGATGCTGGCCAGTTCGACCGGATCGAACGAAATGATGCGCTGGTAGCCCACTGAGTTCGCGCCGCCTAGATCGACGATGGAGCCATCTGGCCGGGTTCCACGCACCGAGACTCGATCGATGCGCTGGCCTTCAGCGATGGCTTCACGGATAATGACGGCGCTAACAGTCGTGGACCGGTCGAAGCTGATGGTCAGCGTGGGCGCTGAGTCTCCCTCGTCCGGCTGCCAGTACGGGGCGGTCAGCAGGGCGGGAATGAGGGGGTCGTACGAGTCATCGAACGGGGTGCCCGCCTGGGCGGTGAGCGTGTCAGGCACGGTTGACGTGGACGCGTCCACGGTGACGGTGCTGATGCGGCGCGCGTAGAAGTCGCGCACCAAATCTCCCAGCCCCTTCAACGAATCGATGTCGGGTTGGGCCAGGACGCCCTTGCGGGTGGGTGGCACGTTGAGCAGCAGCGAGCAGTTCCCGCCGACGCTGCCGCGCCAGATGGCGAACAGTTCATCAGGGGTGCGCACGTGCTCATCTTCGGCGGCGTGGTGGAACCATCCGGTTCGGATCGACGTGTCCACTTCGGCCGGGTACCACACGAGCGGCCCGTCGTAATTGGCGAGGGCGGCTCGCGATCCGAGGTCCTCGTCGGTGGATTTCACTTCGCGTGAGAATGTGCCGTCATCTGCTTTTTGAGAGTGTTCCTGTGTGCGTTCGGCGGACTGGAGTTCTGCTGGAAGGACGCTCCATTCTGCCGGCCTGGCAACGCCGGCCTCGTTCCCGCACCAGCGCACATCGGGTCCGCAGATGTTGATGACTGCTTCGGGCTGCAGGGCGCGGATCAGGGTGAAATATCGTTCCCAGTCGTAGTACTGGACCTTGCCGTTCTCTCCTTCACCGTTGGCGCCGTCGAACCAGACGGAGAAGATCGGGCCGTAGTTGGTGAGCAGCTCGGTGAGCTGGTTGATGAAGAAGTCGTCGTAGGCGACGCCTTGCCCGTAGGTGGCTTCGGTGCGATCCCACGGGGACAGGTAGACGCCGAATTTGAGGCCGAAGCGGCGGGCTGATTCGCTGGCTTGTGCGACGATGTCACCCTGGTAGGGGCTGGAGGCGACGCTGTGGTCAGTGTAGGCGCTGGGCCATAGGCAGAAACCGTCGTGGTGTTTGCAGGTGAGGATCACGCCTGTCATTCCGGCGTCCTTGAGGGCGCGCATCCACTGATCGGTGTCAACGTTGCCGGGGGTGAAGAGTGCAGGATCTTCGTGCCCCTCGCCCCATTCGCGGTCTGTCATCGTGTTCATGCCGAAGTGGATGAAGGCGTACATTTCCATCTCCTGCCAGCGGAGCTGACGGAATGATGGTCGAACATTGGACAGATAATTCAGTGCGTCACCCGCATGCATGATGGAAAGTCCTTTTCTTTGTATCTGACAGCAGCGATTAAATGTTACATAACACTCACTAACTTGTGATAGTTTGGCACCCTTTCTGATGTAGATTGTTATGAGGTTCTTTTCCGGCCAGCTGACAGTAAATGTCAATGACCCGGAGACTTGGATTCTGACGAATTGAGGATGCCGATGTTGTCACGCTATTTGGCGGAGCACCCTCACATCCTTTCTTTCAACTCAAAGAGGATCAACTATGTCAACGACAAATAGGCGAAAGCGCAGGTCAGCCGAGCTTCAGCGCAATCGAAGCATCTTCGGTATTGCGTGCGCACTCCCGACGGCCATCCTGTTCACTGTCTTCATCGTCGTTCCGACGATCAACATTTTCAGAATGTCACTCTACAAATGGAGCGGTTTTTCTGGTGTTCCCGAATTCGTTGGGCTGAACAACTTCAAGATTTTGTTGGGTGACATGAATTTCGTCCACTCGCTACAAAACACCCTTCTACTACTTGTTGTCGTGACATGTATCACGATGCCCGTTGCCGTGATCTTTGCTGCAATGCTGATTCAAACGAAGATTCTCGGAGCAAATCTGCTCCGCTTCGTGATGTATATTCCGTCGATTCTATCGGCAGTTGTCATCGCAGCAATGTTCTCCGTCATTTACGACCAGGCTGATACTGGCCTAGTAAACGGTACCTTGCACATCCTGCGTCTTGACTGGCTTAAGCAAGTCTGGCTCGGCGACCACAAGATCGTCATTTTCTCAATCGCATTCGCAATGGTATGGCAGTCCTTTGGCTACTACATGGTGATGTATATGGCGTCCATGACTGGCATCGATAAGAGCCTGTACGAGGCAGCATCATTGGACGGAGCCGGCCAGATCCGCACCCTGGTGAGCGTGACGGTGCCACTGATCTGGAGCAACATCCGAACGACATTGATTTTCTTCATCCTAGGGTCGGTCAATCTGAGTTTCGTCCTTGTTAAGGCAATGACTGACGGCGGTCCAGATAACGCATCCCAAGTCATTCTGGGATACATGTACGACCAGGCCTATACAAACTCCTCATACGGTTACGGCATGGCGATCGGAGTAGTGATCTTCCTGTTTAGCTTCATCTTGTCATTGATCGTCAGCCGCGCGACCAAACGCGAACCAATTGAGCTGTGAGGGAAGAAAAATGACACCAACAGTTTCAGTTTCTCCAAAGAAGCCTTCTGTCAAGAAGATGCGCAAAGCCTCAGGAAGTGTTGCCGACAGGTGGACTCCGCATCGCATCTTCAACCAAGTCATTCTCGTCTTGGTTTCCCTGACGATCATCATCCCGACGATCTGGGTTTTCCTTGCCTCCTTCAAGCAGAGAGACGAGTTTTACGGAAACCCGTGGTCCCTACCTCGCAGCCTTTACCTACAGAACTACGTCGACGCCTTCACCGACGCCAGAATCGGCGACTTTTTCTTGAATTCTCTGTTCGTCACTGCTCTGGCAATGGTGCTAGTTGTCGCTATCGCGCTGCCTTGCGCTTACGTACTGGCACGATTCGACTTCCCTGGCCGCAGGATCTTGCAGATGGCCATCCAAGGCGGACTGTTCATTAACGTGAACTATATTATCGTCCCAATCTTCCTGATGCTGGTCGGATTCGACTCATCGGTATACCAGTGGTTCCCCAACGGCCTGTTCATTAACAACCTCGTGGTACTTGCCATTGTGTACGCCTCAACTTCACTGCCCTTCACAGTGTTCCTGCTCCAGGACTTCTTCGCGCGCATCCCTGAAGATTACGAAGAAGCTGCCTTGCTTGATGGCGCCAACCAGTTCACCGTCATGGTTCGCATTTTCTTCCCCATGGCGACACCAGCCATATCCATGGCAATGCTCTTCAACTTCCTGAGCTTCTGGAATGACTACATCATTTCAATGACGCTGATGACCGATTCATCCAGCCGCACCGTCCAGGTCGGTCTGCTCAACCTGATGGCAACGCAACGGGCAGCCACCAATTACGGCCGCCTGTACGCAGGCATGGTCATCGTGATCGTTCCAGTGATCATTTTCTATTCACTGGTTCAAAAGCGTCTACTCAACGTCACCAATGCTGGAGGTATCAAGGGATGAGCGACCGCGCACTACGAATTATCGGCATGATCGGTGCCGCTTTGATCTTCATATTCTTCGTTGCACTGGTCGTCATCGGTCAACGTACAACCAGCTGGGGTAGCCTCGGCATCCAGCTAATCGGACTGGCTGGCGTCCTCGGCATGCTCGCTTTCTACAACCATCAATACCGCTAACTAGAAAGAGGTAATCGTGAAACATCACACCAAACGCACTTTGTTGTGCGCGGGAACCTGCCTTGCGTTGACGGCAACGCTAGGCGCATGCGGCGCCGGCGGATCTCAAAGCGCATCAGACGGCAAATCGACGTTGAACCTGGCGTTCTTCGATGGCGGAAACGGCCCTGAACCCTACCAGGAGGTCGTGGCAGCCTACAAGGAACTGTTCCCTGACGTGGAAGTCAACCTTGTGACGTCAACGGAAATCGAAGACGAAATCATGCCTGGCATGAAAGCGGGCAGGTACCCGGACTTGGTCCAGCGTGGCCTGAATGCAAAGGCCGGGCTCGTTGAAACCATGCTCGGTGACAACGCAATTGCCGATGTCACCGATGTCCTGTCGATGCAAATTCCCGGCGAGGAAGTCACCGTTGGCGAAAAGCTGATCGACGGCATCATCGGACCCTACACGAACCCAAATGGCGACGATCGTACCTTCCTGCTGCCGACGTTCTACTCACCTGCCGGATTGGTCTACAACAAGACCCTGCTGGAAGAGAACGGCTGGGAAGTTCCGCAAACATGGGATGAAATGTTCGAACTAGGCAAGAAGTCCAAGGAAAAAGGTATCTCGGTCTTCACCTACGCAACCTCAGGCTACTTCGATTCGCTCGTGGGTGCCTTGCTCGCAGACGCTGGCGGCGAACAGCTCTTCCAGGACGTGATGTTCTATAAGAAGGACGTGTGGAAGTCGGACGAGGCCCGCAAAGTCCTCGACACGATCGGCAAGATCGTCAGCCCCGATTACCTGCACCCGGACACACTGGGATACGCAAACGTGCAGGACTCAAAGAAGAATCAGCAGACGGTTCTCAATGGTGATGCAGTGTTCATGCCCAACGGAACTTGGATCCGCAACGAAATGAAGGACGCCCCGAAGACTGAAAACTTCAAGTGGGCGCTCTCACCCGCTCCCGGTTTTACTCCCGACGAGCGCTACCTGACGGTACTGATGGACGCACTGTGGACGCCAACTCAGGCAAAGAACCCTGAAGAAGCTAAGCGTTTCATGGCATTCATGTACTCCGACAAGGCTGCCGAAATCTTCGCCAAGATTGGTCAAGCTCAGCCCATCAAGGGCATTACCGACAAGCTCGAACCAGAACTCGCTGAGTTGTATGGTGCTTTCGACCAGGAAGGCGTCAAGATTATTCCCGGCACCTCCTTCAGCCAGAATGCAAGCGTTGAAGGTGTCAGTATCAAGGATGACCTGTACTCAACGATCGACTCAATTGCCTCGGGCAAGAAGACCGTTGACGAGTGGCAGAAAAAGCTCAACGACGATTCGAACGCTCTGAATGAGGCGATGCCCAAAGATCAGAAGTAACCTGTCCAGGTGACTGATGATCTGAGCTGGGTGCTTAAAGAAGCACAAACCCTGCTCACTTCGCACGGCGTGCATGGTTGGACCGTTCAGTTCGACCATGCACGCCGTCGTGCTGGACAGTGCAACCACACGGCGCATACCCTGTCGTTTTCTCGGCCGTTGATGACACTGTATCCCCCAGATGAAATTCGAGACGTCATCGCTCACGAAGTGGCTCACGCTCTGGCAGGCGCCAGCCACCATCACGACGATGTGTGGAAGAAGGCGGCTCGCAACCTGGGGGCGCGACCCGAGGCGCGCTTGTCTGCGGCCTTACCTGCTCCTGAGGCGCCGTGGATCGGAACCTGTCCGCGCTGCGGAGCACGCAGGTATTTATATTCCGTACCCAGGCGCGTGTCATCATGCGCGTCATGTTCACCACACTTTGATGTCGCCTTGATCTGGCAGTGGGAACACCTCGGCCACCCTCGTACCCCACCGGGGCGCTACCTGCGCGAACTGCGCTCACTGACACGCCGATCTTCACGACGTTAAATCATCCTCGTCATTACTCCTGGCGCAACATCGTCCACTACCATGGGAATCACTGCCGATCGGCGCACAGGAAGGAAGCGGATCATGGCGAAGAAATTACAGCGCGTGGGAATCCTTACCGCAGGGGGCGACAGCCCTGGGCTTAACGCAGCAATCCGCGGGTTCGGCAAAGCGGCCATCGGGCATTACGGAATGGAACTGATCGGCTTCCGCGACGGCATCCGCGGCATGGCGGAAAACCGCACCATTCCCATCGATTCACGCTTCCTCTCCGGGATCCTGACCGTCGGCGGCACGATCCTTGGAACTTCGCGCGACAAGCCGCACAAGATGAACGTCAATGGCAAAACCGTTGACATGACGGACACGATCCTGGCGAACTGCGAGAAGAACAAACTGGACTGTGTCGTGTTCATCGGCGGTGGCGGAACTGCGAAGAATGCGAACCGGCTGGCCAAAGCAGGTCTGAATGTCATTCACCTGCCCAAGACCATTGACAACGACATCGCGCACACCGACACAAGTTTCGGATTCTCCACTGCACTGGGTATCGCGACCGACGCGATTGATCGTCTGCATTCAACGGCTCACTCCCACCACCGCATCATCGTGGTGGAAATTATGGGTCACAAAGCAGGGTGGCTGGCACTGGGAGCCGGCATCGCCGGCGGCGCCGACATCATCCTGATCCCCGAAATCGCCTATTCCATTGACTCCATCGCCGCATCGATTCGCAAACGTGCCGAGGCCGGGCATTCGTTCTCGGTCGTCGCAATTGCCGAGGGCGCCCGTGACACTCAGGACACCGCTGACCTCGAAGCTGCTGAAGCACTGCTGTCTGCTGCAGACAGCCCGGAAGCAAAGTCGGCAGCCAAGATGCATAAGCAGTCCCTGGAACTGGCGCATCGCGGCAACGCATTCAAACTGGCCGAAGAACTTGAAGCGGCCACCGGCCTGGAGTCCCGCGTGACGGTGCTGGGTTACGTGCAGCGCGGCGGCACGCCGAATGCTGAAGACCGCATGCTTGGCACGTTGCTCGGCGGGGCTGGCGCAGATCTCGTGGCCAAGAAAAAATACGGCATCACCGTGGCAGCACAGGGACAGGCGGCTGTGCCGGTGCCGTTGAAGGACGTGGCCGGCACGCTCAAGACTGTTCCTCTGGATCACCCGTGGATCACTGCTGCACGCCACGTCGGAACCGGAATGGGCGACTAGAAGGATTATTCGTGACACTTCCTTTCGATGACGGAGCCACCACTACCGACGGACGACCAGCTGACCTGCAGCCAGATCGCGAAACCCTCACGTGGCAGGGGTTCGGTGACGCCTCGCGCGCACTCACCCAGAGCATTGTGGATTCAGGCTGGATGCCGGAGCTGATTGTCGCGATTGCACGCGGAGGACTGCTGCCCGCCGGTGCGATTTCCTACGCCATCGGCGTCAAGGCGATGGGCACGATGAATGTCGAGTTCTACACCGGGGTGGGTCAGACTCTGACTGAACCGCAATTGTTGCCCCCCTTGATGGATGTTTCGGCGATGGACGGCAAACGCGTCCTGGTGGTCGACGATGTTGCCGATTCCGGCAGCACCCTGAAGATGGTGATGGACATGATCAACGCTCACGGTCTGTCACTGGATGGTCATACCACTGTCAAGGCAGAGGCCCGCAGCGCGGTGATCTATAAGAAGCCTCGCTCCGTGATCGAACCGGACTACATGTGGCGTGAGACTGATAAGTGGATCAATTTCCCCTGGTCAACATTGCCGGTGATCCAGCGCAGTCAGGACAATGACACCAAGCGCGTCTGAATCAGTTGCTCGCCAGATCGTTGACCGCATCGCCGCTCACCCCCGCCTGCGCCTGCTGGGAATAACCGGCCCGCCCGGCACTGGTAAGTCCACGGTGTGTGCCCTGGTGGCACGAGGGTTGGATGAGCGCGGCATCGAGGTCGCGGGAATTGTTCCGATGGATGGTTTCCACCTGTCGAATGCAGTGCTGCACGCGTTGGGTCGGGCTGACCGCAAGGGCGCTCCCGACACCTTTGATGTTGATGGGTATTGTGAAATCCTGCGCCGTGTTCGGCGTGCCGAAGGAACCGTTTTCGCCCCCGAATATCGCCGCGACATGCATGAGCCGATTGCTGCGAGCGTCGCAATTGCCCCTCGGGGGATCGCGTTGACGGAGGGGAACTATCTGGGCGTGGATCTGCCGAGATGGCGTGACGTTCGCGGCCTGCTCGATGAGCTTGTTTTCATCGACACTGATCGCACCGAGCTGGTGCGACGCCTGGTGGAGCGGCATAAGCAGCACGGACGGCGTACCGACGAGGCGGCGCACTGGGTGCGAACGGTGGACAGCGACAATATTGACCTGGTGTGTGCGGCTGCGGGCCGCGCAGATTTTACTGTGCGAGCGTAGAGTCAACCAGCCACTGCACGATCGCTGCGGTGGCAGCGCCCTGCGCCCAACGGTCAAAACTGCCGGAGCGCTGATGGACGCGGATGTGCGGGTCATCGGGCCGGGAAAATGACGTCAGTTCACGCTGGAAATTGTCCGCCCACGGTGTCTCCAGCAGGCACACACCTTCCCCGTCCAGAACAACATCACGCACGAGGGCGGCTGATGCCACTGTCTGCACATAGACCGCAAGGTTCGTGGCAAATTCCCTGATGGCACGCTGGCTGGCCTGGTCACCGTCTTGAGCCAAAGCGATGAGTTCGTCAGCCGAGGCGGGGCGGCCGTCATCGTCGACAATGGCGCGACCCGAGCGCGCCCGAGATATCACTGCGGGAACCGTCAAGGCGCCGTTGGCGCACCCGATATGACCGTACTGACATACTCCATGCGCTCCGGCCAAGGGGATATGAGCCGTCATACCCAGGCCCCGCAGCGGCGAACGCACAGCTCGCAGGCCGTGCACCATACCGTGTCCGATTCCGGCGCCAACCGTGACGATGAGGAAGTCCTCGCATTCCCGACCCAGACCGAACCACAGTTCCAGCATCGTCAGGCCTGACACGTCGTTGATGACTGTCAGTGGAATTGCCAGGTCGAGCTCACGGGCCAGGTCAATATTGTCCCATCCGAGGAAACGGCTGGACCGCACAACCGTTCCGTCCACCTGCCCGCCCAGCGAAATCGCTGCTGCAGTTGCGCCGGGGGCCACAGTGTTGATCAGGTGGCGAATTTCAGCAGCACACTCGGACACATCGGTCGAGGGAATCGGCTGAGTCAGAGCATCCAGGATCTCGGCATGGGTATTGGTGTGCACAACGTGAATGTCGGAACCAGTCAGGTTGATTCCGACAAAGGTCTGCTTATCGGCAGGAACTTCAAGGAGTTGGGTGGGCCGACCCATACCGGTAGGTGACATACCCGACGAGGTTTCGTGCACCAGTGAACGCGAGACGAGGGGGCGCACCAGCCGCGTCAGCGTTGCCGGCGACAGCTCAAGGCTGCGTGCAATGTCGGCTCGCGCAACAGGGCCTTTCGTCAGGATATGCGCAGCGGTTGCCAGTGATGAGTCGTCGAATAAACGAGCCACTGTGACAGTCTCCTCGAAATATATGCGTCATTGTCTTGTATTCACTGTACATTCACGCTACTATTTTTCACATCGAAAGTTAGTGGGCGATGCCGCCCAACTTCACACTAACTCGATGGAGGGATTCACGTGACGCACCTACCGTCAACACTTCACCTCATCAACGGGGGAACATCAGTCTTTATTCGCACATCAGACAAGGCACTTCCTCAAGTCCTTTACTGGGGAGCTACCCTACCCGCTCTCTCCAGCGAGAGCGCTGCCGACTTCTCTGACTCTCAGTACTCTGCTGTCGTGTCAGGAATGGCCGACACTCCACCACTCTTTTCTTTAATTCCGCAACAAAGTGACGGCTGGCTCGGAACACCCGGCTTGGTTGGATCACGAAACGGGCTATCCCAATTTTCTTCTTTTGTGACCCACACGATTGACCAAACACCTTCGTCAATGATCGCCTATGCACACGATGACGAGGCAAACATCGATTTGAGTATCGAACTCGAAATTACCGATGAAGGCCTACTCCGAACGCGTGCGATTCTAACGAATGCTGGCGAGGACGGTTATAACCTAGACTCTCTACTTCTTGCACTCCCCACTCCGGCTACGGAAACGTATGTTATCGATCAAAGTGGCCATCACTTGCGCGAGCGTGATACCGACATACACGAATTCACTATCGGTTCACATCAGCGCGAGATTCGTGTGGCACGAGCGCACACAGTTTCCAGCATTCACGGGACGTGCCAGAAAGCCACTTCTTGGCAACGCGGACTCGTCCACTATATCCACGTCGCATGGTCCGGAAACACACGGACGATCGCTGAGCGCGATACGCAAGGTTATCAAGGACTCATGGGGGGCGAGTTACTTTACCCAGGCGAAGTTAGCTTGGCACATGGGGAAAGTTACACTACTCCTTGGCTCTTCGGCACCTGGGGTGAAGGCCTCGATCAAGCAGCATCTCGTTTCCATAAATTTGTCCGAGACCGCTCCGCACACCCGACTACGCCGCGCCCTGTTACGCTCAACGCGTGGGAAGCCGTGTACTTCAATCAAAACTTGCCACACCTACTTGAATTGGTCGCAGAAGCAGCAAAAGTTGGAGCTGAACGTTTCGTCCTCGACGACGGGTGGTTTTCCGGCAGGCGCGATGACACGACCAGCCTCGGTGACTGGACCGTTTCCGAGGAGGTGTGGCCTGACGGTTTGGCACCGCTGGCAGACGCGGTCCACGATGCTGGCATGCAATTCGGACTGTGGTTCGAGCCTGAAATGATCAGCCCTGACTCCGACGTAGCACGTGCTCATCCGGACTGGATCCTTTCGCCGCGCACTCACCAGCCAAGAGAAGCCCGCCAGCAGCAGGTCATCGATCTGACAAATCCGGAAGCTTACGAATATGTAAAGTCACAGATACTTGCCGTACTCGATTCAACAACGATCGACTACATTAAGTGGGACTTTAACCGTGACGTCTACGAGGCTGTTTCACCTCGCACCGGCAAACCCGCTTACCATGAACGGACACTGGCTACCTACCGCTTGATGGACGAGTTGACCAAGATCCATCCCACGCTCGAAATTGAATCCTGTGCAGGAGGCGGCGGACGTATAGATCTAGGTGTATTGGAACACACCGTTCGGATTTGGGGATCAGACTGCACGGATCCAATCGAACGCTTGCAAATCGAGGCCGGCACTTCCTTACTATTGCCGCCAGAATTGGTTGGCTCACATGTTGCATCGACCGTTTCGCACCAAACCGGTCGAACGCTCAATCTGCCTCTGCGCGCATCGAACGCCATGTTCTCTCACATGGGAATTGAATGGGATCTACCGAACGCCGACCCGACCGAACTTGAGGAGCTAGCAAAGTGGGTGACGTTGCACAAGCAGCTTCGACCATTACTGCATTCGGGTCGGGTTGTCCATGCCGATCATCCTGACTCAGGCTACTGGGTTCACGGCGTAGTTGCTCAGGACGGCGCTGACGCAGTCTTTGCTTTAACCCGAGTACGGACTTCAGCGCAGCGGCCCACACCTCCGCTGCGCTTGCCTGGCCTTGTCGAAGACGTGACCTACGCATTGCGAGAACTCCTGCCTGAAGGCATCGGCTCAGCTATTGGAGATGGCCACGGGTCAGTGCCGTGGTGGGAACGAGGATTAATGTTACCCGGCGCAGTTCTTACTCACGCTGGCATTCGCTTCCCCGATTTGAACCCTATGCAGACGGTTCTACTCAGAGTTCAGAGCGCTCAGTAGAAGCCACTTTAAATGCGTACCAAAACCGAATGTCTCGATTACGATTCCTTGCGGCTTTCGATTCGTGATTGGAATGAAGAAGCAAGCATCTTAGACCTGCCTGGAAATTCTCTACGATGCAGCAGATCAAAATACCATTCTCGTACGTTCTGCCAACTAATCTCTCGAGGCGTTTCCTAACCAAGAAAGGATGAACATAAAAGAATCGAAACTTCTTAAACCTTGGATCAATATTCTTCCCTGAAGAATTAAAGGCGTCTAACTCAAAGAGTGGGAATCTCTGCACCTAACGTTCTCAGGGCACGGTCGATCTACCGAAAAAATCATCATGTTCTTGGATTGATAATTCGAGAATGCTTAACAAAGGAAATACAATGAGACATCGAAGTCTACTATTAGCTTCTACATTAGGCACTTGCCTTGCGCTTACAGCGTGTACCGGTGGAGGAAATGGCGGTGGAGGGCAAAGCTCCGAAAGTGGTTCGACAGGCGCAACGCCTGAGGGGACAATTGAATTCCAAACGAATCTCGGCCTGAACGTTCCCATTCTCGAAGTCTTACAGGAGATCACCGACGAGTACGAGGCTTCTCACGAAGGCGTATCAATTGAGCTCGTGCCAACGACGAGTAGCTATGAGGCTGACCTTAAGGTACGGCTAGCGAGCAATGATCCACCAGACATCTGGTCGACCCACGGCTGGTCTCTGCAGAGATATAGCGATTTCCTCGTACCACTTGACGATCAGCCTTGGGCAGCCAATTTCAATCCAGCACTTGATGACGCCATGCGCGATTCAGAGGGACATTTCTATGCGCTGCCGGCAAATACCGACGTTGCGGGCATTGTCTACAATAAGGATGTCCTGGATAAGGCAGGAATTGATCCTAAGTCAATCGAAACATGGGAGCAGTTCGACGCGGCTCTCGCTGCAATTAAGGATCTGGGTGTAATCCCGATTTCAGCATCCGGAAAAGATGACTACTTCGCAGGCAATATTGCAGACTTCATGGCGTCTGGATTTTACAGTGAAGAAAACCGCGAAGCACTCAAGAGCGGGGAATTCCCCTCAGAGCCCTATACAGTGCTGCTCGAGCACATAAAGAAGTGGGCTGACGCTGGCTATTTCAATCCAGACTATTCATCAGCACCGATGGACGACATTGCTCGAGCTCTCGGACAAGGTGAGACAGCGTTCGTGTTCGTTCAGAACAACGTTGTTGGAACTGCACTTACATACAATCCTGAGGCCCATCTCGGATATATGCCGGTGCCAAATGACAACGGTTCAAAGTACCTCCTCGGTGGTGAAGCCTACGCATATGGCGTTTCCAAGACATCGCCGCACAAGGATCAGGCACTTGACTACCTCGCTTTCATCGCAGAACCGGAGAATGCTGCAAAGCTCGCATCGGCGATTGGCGGCATTCCTGGTCTGACGAACGCCAAGTCAGATCTCGGCCCGCTACAGGAAAGCTACGAGACCTTCGTAGAGCCGAACAAGATCCCTCTCGAACCGTATTTCGATCGTGTTTATCTGCCGAACGGCATGTGGGACACCATGGTTTCGACTGCTGATTCCATCATCTCTCTCCAAGGTGATGTACCGTCAGCTGTCAAACAAATGGAGTCGCAATTCAAGACGCTCTACGGTCAGAACTAAGTTCCGATTGCCGGTGTATTAGTCACTTCGACTAATACACCGGCCAATTCTTTCATTACTTATCGATCTCAAAGAGGAGGATGAGTTGAAACATAAGAAACAGACTTCAAATGTTCCGAGCGTCTTCTCGAAACGTCGAGTCAACCTTCTTTACGTTCCAGCGGTTCTTTTGTTTCTCGTATTCACTATTTACCCCTTAATCAACGGTTTTGCTTTATCTTTCACCGACTGGAATGGGTACAGTGCTGGATATAACAATGTTGGGGCAAAGAACTACCTTAGGCTCTTTACAGACGAGATCTTCCTAAGTGCACTGATCAATACACTGATCTACGGTTTCGGATCGACGCTGATACAACAAATTTTGGGACTATCACTAGCACTTGCTCTCGACAGGAAATTCCGTGGCCGAACTGTAATGCGGGCTATCGTCTACCTACCAGTCTTAATCTCACCTGTAGTGATGGGCACAATGTACTATCTGCTGTTCGCCTATAACTACGGCGGTCTCAATGACATCATGATCGCTTTCGGACTCGATAGAGTTGCATGGCTGTCGAACCCTCACTTAGCGATTGTCATCATTGTTCTTGTTAACTCAATTCAATTCGTTGGCATATCAATGGTCATCTATCTGGCCGGTCTACAGTCGATCCCTCAGATGTATCTTGAGGCTGCGGCAGTCGACGGCGCTGTGGGTTGGACTCGTTTCCGCTCAATCACCATGCCTCTTCTTCAGCCTGCTTTTGCTACTTCGATCGTCCTTAACCTAATTGGTGGTCTCAAGTTGTTTGACGTTATTCAAGTTCTGACCGGCGGTGGTCCTGGATACTCGACGCATTCAATCTCGACGCTTATTTCTAAGACTTACTTTGACAGTCAGACTGCAGGCTACGCCTCTGCTATGGGAATTGTGCTCTTCATAACGATCGCAGCATTCACTTTCGTTCTTAATTCTTGGTTCAACAAACATCAAGTGGAAGGTGCATGATGAAGAAACGGTGGTCTAACGTTCTCGCGTTCCTAGCGCTTTGCCTGATGTGCATCATTCAGATGGTGCCGCTCTATATTGCTTTCACCACGGCATTCAAGCCTAAGACAGATATGTCTTCTCAATGGATGCCTCCTTCGATGCTATACTTCGAGAATTTTCGTGTAGCTATCGAGCGAGGCCGCATATTAGAGGCTATTTTTTCGAGCTTTATTGTCACATTCGTTTCGACAGTACTGATTTGCCTAATTGGAGCTCTAGCAGCGTATCCACTTGCTAGACGACAGACTACGTTCAACAAGCTGATCTTGAGTGCAATTATCGGCCTAATTATGATCCCGCCACTATCGATTCTTGTTCCTCTGTACTCATTCTTGACTCAAATTGGAGGGACAAATACCTATTGGGGCGCGATTCTCGTCATGGTGACAACACAGATGCCTCTCGCAATCTTCCTATACTCATCTTTCATCCGTGGCCTTCCGATCTCAATTGAAGAAGCGGCAATGATGGACGGTGCAGGACTCATCTCTACTCTAGTTCGAGTTGTTTTCCCCATGCTGAAGCCAGTCACTGCAACTGTCATAATCTTGGTGTCGGTTAATGTGTGGAACGAGTACGCTTTAAGCGTTTACCTCTTGCGCGATCCGTCTGTACGAACAATTGCTCCCGCAATCTCTGCGTTCTTCGCAAGTTCTGGAGCAGATTTGGGGCCGGCTGCCGCAGCAGCTCTCATTTCAGTTATTCCTGTCGTCATCGCTTACGCGGTACTACAACAGTATTTCATCAAGGGAATGGTGGCCGGTGCAGTGAAGTGAATTCCAATCGTTTCTTCGGCTTATCAGATAACTTCACGACCTTCAAAGATAGCTCTCGGTCAACACGCTGATGAGTTCGAACAGGGACGACGAATAACACGATTCGTCGTCACGCTGGTCGCCCTCGTTCGTCATGAGCGAGGGCGACTTGCTGTCTGGGCAACTCATCACGCTATGAGCGTGTTCCTAACCTTTCACTCCGCCAACTTCCACTCCGCGGAAGAAGGACTTCTGAGTCGCTGCAAACAGGACGATAATTGGCAGGAGGGCGATAATCGTTCCGGCAGCCACGACCCTCGGATCAGATCCCAGCGTCTGGTTCGAGGCCAGGTACTGCATTCCAACTGTGAGGGTGTACTTTTCCGGGTCTGACAACACCACGAGTGGCCACAGAAAATCATCCCAGGCGCCAATAAAGCTCATCAGGGCAACGACCGCTGTCATGCCTCGGGCATTGGGCCACACAATGTGGCGTATGCGCTGGACTGTTGTAGCACCGTCGATGGCAGCAGCATCCAGAATATCCTGTGGAATAGCTCGACAGGCCGTGGCCATCAACAAAACGTTGATCGCACCGATCGCTCCGGGCAGGATTACTCCAACAAGTGAATTGGCCGCCCCCAGCGCTTTCACCGTCAAATACTGACTGGTAAATGTTACTTCGCCAGGCAGCAGCAAGGTGGACAAAATGATTGCCATGACAACCGCCTTGCCTTTGAACTTCATGCACGCCAACGCATACCCTGCGAGCAACGAGAAAAAGCAGTTCAGGACAACGACCGACACCGCAACGATCAAAGAGTGCCACGCGTATGAAAACACGGGAATGGTGCGCATGACTTCTCCGTAGTTGCTCAGAGTGAAGTCATGCGGAATCAGACTGGGAGGGAACGAATACAGATCTTCATTCTTCCCCTTGAGAGACGTCGTAAGCTGCCACAGAAACGGGAAAACAGAAATGACGAAGATGACGATCAGGAGGATATAGCGAATCGTCAGTCCTGAGATCTGGCGCGTTTTCTTTGATGTCATTGTGACACCTTCTCTTTTTCGGACCTCTTATCGCCGCGTTCAATGGAACGGCGCACTTTTCGCGAGAGCCTGTGGATTCTGATCGCTTCGCGGATCTCCTGTCCCTGATTCATCCACCCAACCATTACCAACGGCACAATGGTGAGCAGGAACAAGATCACAGACAATGCCGATGCATAGCCGAGGTTCCCTGCCAGCCCCGAACCGGTCTGTTTGATATGTCCCACCATGGTTTGTGCTTCACCGCCGGGGCCGCCTCCGGAGCCAACAATCGTATAAATCTCCGTGAAAACTCGCATCGCCGACACTGTAATAAGGGCGGATATCAGGAGCATTGCGCCGCGAACACCGGGCACCGTGACAGACCAGAATTTGCGCCACGCTCCTGCACCATCGATCTCTGCAGCTTCGTATAGATCCGGATTGACATTCGACAGTGCAACCAGATAGATCACCATGTAATATCCCAGCCCCTTCCACACCGTCAGAGTGATGGCGACGAAGATGATCCACCATCGGTGAATCAAGAAGTCGACGGTACTGAGCCCGAGAGCATCAAGTGTGGCGTTCACGATTCCGCGAGATTCGAAGAGCCATGCCCAGATAATTGCCACCACAACAGCAGACGCAATGACGGGGAAATAGAAGGTTGTGCGAAAAAAGCCTATTCCCGGAATGTTTCTGTGAACCAACATGGCCAGAAGCAAAGGCAGGAATGTCAGCAGCGGAACGCAGACCAAGGCATAGACAAGGACGTTACCGATGGCGAAGTGAAAGATCTCATCGTTCAGGAGGCGCCTGTATTGATCGAATGCCACGAACGTTGCTGGCTGTAGGGGCTTGGCGTTCGTAAAAGACAGGATGACAGTATTGAGGAAGGGCAACAGTGAGAAGACCAGAACCCAGATAACAGCTGGGGCCAAAAGAATGTACGGCGTGTACCACTTATGCGTGCGCATAGAGAGCCACCTTTTTGATTAACGTGATTAGCAGACCGAAGTTCCGGCCCAAAAGCGCGGCGGGCTTTCTGGCCGGAACATTCGGAAAAGACCTCATCGATCAGTTGTTGAGCTCAGCGTTGGCGTTATCCTCTGCTTTCTTCAGTGCTTCCTCGGCAGATATGTCACCACGAACAGCCAGAGCGATCTGCTGGTTGTAGTAGTTACTGATCTTCTCAGTGAGCTGGAATTGCTCAGGTTGGGTCTTGCCGGAAATAGATACAGTCGCCATCTCGGTGGCTTCCTTTTGCAGCGGGTTCTCAATCACAGAGGTAAAGGACTCCGGATTCTCGTTGCCTTCTTTCGTGCCAGGGAAGAAGCCTTGGGCGATCTTCAAGAACTCAACCTGGTTCTCATTGCTGGTCACGTATTGCGCGAATTTCAGTGCCAGCGGCTTGGCTTTCGAGTTGGCTGACACGGACAGTGCCTGGCTGAACAGAGGTGGAATACCGAAACGTGGCGTTGTCTTCGTAGCTTCAAGGATGGAGGGAGCTTCTTTTTCCAGCTCCGACGCAAATCCTCCTGAACCGGTTGTCCAGGCGACTTTGCCTTCCTTGTAGGAAGCAGAGTTGCCTACCCACTCACCGGACAGTGCTTCAGCCGGCATGGCTCCCGCCTTAAATGCTTCGGCGTATTTTTCGACAATCTCCCTAGCCCGATCAGTAGCAAACGTGAACTTCCCATCTTTCATAATCTCAACACCCTCCGAGGCGAGCGTCGCCAAGGCAGGCAGATCGGAAACTACTTTCACTTCACCGTTGGTCTTCTTCGCCGCGTCGATCGCCATGTCAAGCATGTCATCGAGTGTTTCAGGCAACGTGCTGACATCAACACCTGCTTTTTCAAGCATGGCGGTATTCCACCAGTTCACGTCGGTTCCCAGGTACCACCCATATCCGTATGAGCCGCCTCCTGCATCGTCAAATGTGTACGCTTTCGTCACGCCGTCGACATAAGCATTGAGGGCTTCAGGATCCGCCTTCGCTAAATCTTCCAACTGTCCAGCCTTGGCCAACTGATAGGCATACTGGGGTGGAAGGTTAATGACGTCGGGTAACTCACCGGAGTTTGCCTGTTGAAGAACCTTGTCTTCGTAGCCGTCACCGGGCTGATCCATCCACTTGATCTTCGTTCCTGGGTTCTCTTTTTCGAAGTCTGCAATGAGCTTTTCGAAATACGGTGTGAATCGGTCATTCTTCAGCGACCATGTCTGAAAAGTGATCTCCCCTTCGACCGGTCCACTCTGAAGCGCATCGTCTCCGGATTTGTTCGTCGTAGTGACCGGACCACCACCAGTGCAGGACGTCAACCCCATCAGCATTGCCGTACCTGCCAGCATGGCAAGACCGGCTTTATTCCAAGCCTTCATCTGTGTTTCTCCCTCGAAAATATGATGACATGTGCATTGCGCACAGCAACCAGTATGACACTAGTAGCACGTATCAGGTACATCAGATTAGATCTTCCGTACATTCCGTCAGGCTCACTGATTTCTATATAATTTCTCTAGAGCACAAGGGCTTCGGTACCTGGCGCTGGCCGTTCCTGCTGCACAACAGCAATTGAAGTGAGAGCTAGGATGGTTCGTTCTCCTGTTCTTCAGGTGAGCACACCGCCATTCCCACATTGTCATACTCCACGCGAGAAAGAGGCTGTCATGAGCAGTATTCGACCGATTGCCTTCGGCGTAAATTACACGCCCCGGGCAGGCTGGTTTCATTCATGGCTCGACTTCGATGCCGATCAGACAGCACGCGACCTCGATGCGATCGCCGCTTTAGGAATGGATCACATCCGCATCTTCCCGCTGTGGCCATTGCTCCAACCCAATCGCACACTGATTCGCCAATCAGCAATCGACGACGTGCGCCGCCTCGTGCAGTTGGCACACGAACGTGGAATGAGCACATGGGTCGATGTCCTGCAGGGACACCTGTCATCTTTTGATTTTCTTCCTTCGTGGACGTTGACCTGGCATCATGATGATCTCTTCACGTCCGAGCGTATTCGCAGCGGACAGGCCGCCCTCGTCAATGAGTTGAGCACACAGTTGGCTGACGAGCCCGGCACGGCCGGCATATGCATTGGAAACGAATTTCCTCAGTTTGCCGCAGCACGCCATCCCGAGCACAGCAGGGTCGATACAGACGGAGCGCGTCGCTGGCTCACTGAAATATTCGGGGCAGTTGATCGACGCTGTGCATGCGTGCACTGCTTTGATGATGACCTCTGGTTCGATGCCACTCATCCGTTCATTCCACCATTTGCAACGCAGTTCGGCGATCTGACTACCGTTCATTCGTGGGTTTTTGCCCACGTCGGGCCGCGTTACGGCAAGCGGCATCCGGCACTGGAGGTATTCGCGCGCTACCTGGTCGAGCTGGCCTGCGCATGGAACAGATACTGCAACGTGCCTGACCGCGGCGTATGGCTTCAGGAGGTGGGCGCTCCGATCACATGTGTCACGGCTGAGGACGCTGCAGACTTTGCTACCGCAACAATCCGCGGAGTGATCGACGTGCCGGAGTTGACTGGCATCACCTGGTGGTGTTCCCATGATGTGTCCCGCAAACTGGCTGACTTCCCCGAACTGGAGTATTCACTCGGCCTGATCGACAGCGGCGGTAAAGTCAAGCCCGTCGGGCGGGCAGTAGCCGAATTTGCTCACGCTGTGCGTTCCGGTGACAATATCGGCACGGCTGGCGCTGACTCAGCTGAGCGTCCCGTACTAGACGTGCCAGCAGACCCCGCATTGCGTCACGAGGCAGGCCCCCAGGGCGACGTCTTCGACACTTTCCAACGCATCTGGACCAGGGATCACGTGTGGCCTCAGCTGCGTGTAAACCACGCGTGATAGTACGCGTAGAAGTTCGCGTTGCCCCAGCTTGAACACTGGTCGCCGGGATGACCGGCGAGTGCGGCATCGTTGGGCTGGTAAGGCGTGTAGTTATACAGATTCGCTGTGGCCTGATTCTCCACCATCACATCGCTGCCACCGCACGCCTCGTCGGGGTGGAATCGGATGGTGTTGACCTGCCCAGGAATCACGTCGTACATGCCGGGGGCACCCTCGTAAATTCTGAACTGCCTGGCAGCGTGGAAAACCTGCGTGGCAAAACCTGCATACTGCGGGTCGCACGTCTGCCGGTCGGGGCATGCGTATCCCATCGCGGAGGCGTAACGACTCGGGACCAACTTCGCGCCCGAAGCAGTGATCAATCCCTGTTCCTTTTGAAGCATCACCAGCAGCACTTCCGGGTTAATACCGCAGCTGAGAGCAGTTTTGGAGACAATCGATGCCGGGGTATCGCCCGCCTGGCCCGCAAAACCATCGCAGTACTCGTCGGCGGGGATGTCGGCCGTGTCTTCACGGTAGGAACTCAGGCACGGCGTGCCATCGGGGTTGGGTCTGCAGCCATCGTTCCACTGGGTGATGAACGCTTCGATCTGATCCTGCGTCAGTGCGCGGTCATTGAAGAATTCCTCGTCAGAGATGATGTTCGACGGGTCGAAGCCCGAAAAATCCAGCGGTGGTGTCACAGGCCCCGAAGGTGGCGCAGAGTGCGCGGGCGGTTCAAACGTGTCCTTCTTACTGCGGCTAGACAGCGTCGTCGTCACAAGAACGACCAGCGCGATCACCACGGCGACTGCGAGCATGATGATTCCGATCGACGTCAACGCTGCCCGAGGCGACTGGCTGTCGGAGTGGTGCCTATTGCCTGTGCTCACGGATATAGTCAACCACGCCCGGGATAGAGCGTTCGAGAACCTCGAGGGTGTCGACGAAATCCTGATGCCCGCCATACCACGGGTCAGGAAGATCCAGGTCCGAATCTGCCTGCGGATCAAATTCGCGCATCAGGTGGACATCCGGATCCGTTCCAGTGCGTGCAGCCATGCGCTCGATTGCCCGTTCATGGCCGCGAGTCATCGGGATGATCAAATCCCACTGGCTCAGTTCACTGGGCAGCAGCTGGCGCGCCCGATGGGTGGGGATGCCGTATCCTGCTTCGCGCAGCACACGCTCGGCACGATAATCGATCGGGTTACCTTCCTCCTCATCGGAGATCCCTGCCGAATCCACTCGCACATCAAGGTCCGCGTGCTCGACAGCTTCACGAAGGAGCTGTTCGGCCATTGTGGATCGACAAATGTTTCCGGTACATACCATGACTACTGAAAACGACATGCGACTATTGTGCCTGATCCACCTGAGTGCCGCCGATCAGGTCGAGCAGCTCACATACCGCTGCGGCAGAGATGCGCGCGGCCTTGTCGCCGTCCATGTGGAAGTCCTGGC
The DNA here is from genome assembly GCF_001814535.1 of Actinomyces sp. HMSC065F12. Taxonomy (NCBI): domain Bacteria; kingdom Bacillati; phylum Actinomycetota; class Actinomycetes; order Actinomycetales; family Actinomycetaceae; genus Actinomyces; species Actinomyces sp. HMSC065F12. The sequence continues at coordinate 49,585 of NZ_KV816946.1, read as the reverse complement.
CGGCCTGCGGGCCGCACAGGTCGGATACCGCCCGCATGCTGATCCAGGGGGTGCGTGTGCCGAAACAGACCTGAGCTACACCGGCTGTTTCCATGTCGGTCGCCAGCGCTGCAGGGAAACGAGTGCGAACAGTGTGGACAGTGCGCGCGGTGACAAATGAATCGGCGGAAATGACCTGGCCGGCGCACACACCCTCGACACGGGCGGCACATGCCGCAGCGCGCTGCCCTGCAGTGTATTCCGGAGGCATCTGCGGAATCTGGCCGGGTGCGTACCCGAATTCTGTGGCATCGGCACTGGAATACACGGTGCTGGTACCGACGATGACGTCACCCACCTGGGCTTCCTCATCCAGGCCACCGCATGTTCCGGCAACAACGACTAACGCAGTCGCCGGGTCCTCGACGAATGTGAGTGCGCGGGCTGTGGCGCTCGCAGCATTCGCCAGGCCGATACCGGATTCGACCACCACGACGTCGTGGCCGCGCAGTGTCCCTCGCGTAAAGACCTGCTGGTGAGTGTCAGCATGGCCGATAATGTGGCGGGTGGCGCCTGGCTCAAGCTGGTCGACAAACGGTGCTGCTTCCATCGCCATGGCGCACTGGATAAAGATCATCACGCACGTATTATCGCCGGCCTGCAATCCTGCCGCCACCTTTGGATATACGTGTGTCCTACACTGGAAATGTCAGGGACAACGGAAAAATCTCCAAGTTTAAGATCAGAGGGAGCCACAGATGACGTTACCCGCGCACAGCGATCTTGCACCCACATACTCACGCTCACCGAAATCCGAGCCACGCAATGTGATCGTGCATTTCGGAATGGGAAACTTTCATCGAGCTCACCAGGCCGCCTACCTTGATGAACTGTTGCGTCAGCATGATGATGACGTGCCGGAGTGGGGCATCTGCGGTGTAGGCGTGCTGGAGCGAGACCGACGTATGCACGATGCTCTGCATGCGCAGGACTGCATGTACACTCTGGTCCTCAAAGCACCCGATGGCTCGTACGATGCGCGCGTGATCGGCTCGATCATGGATCACATGCTGGCGGTAGACGATACTCAGGCAGTGCTCGACGTGCTTGCAGCTCCCTCGACCCGCATTGTGTCGCTGACGATCACCGAGGGAGGCTACCCGATCGATGATGCGACCGGTGAATTCGCCCCGGATGACGCTGCGCGTGAGGACGGTCAGTCACCTCAGTCGCCTCACACGCCATTCGGATTGATCGTCGAGGCACTCAGGCTGCGCCGCGAGCGCGCAATTGAACCGTTCACCGTACTGTCGTGCGACAACCTGCCGGGCAACGGTCACATTGCGCACGATTCAGCCTGTGGGCAGGCAGCACTGTCGGATCAGGAGCTGGCGCAGTGGATCGACGACAATGTTGCGTTCCCGAACTGCATGGTCGACCGGATCACGCCCGTGACCACTGACGAAGATCGCGAACTGGTCGAACAGCAGTGGGGGATCGAAGATGCGTGGCCGGTTGGCGCTGAACCGTTCATTCAGTGGGTTATTGAAGACAAGTTCCCGGCAGGCCGCCCGCAGTGGGAAGAAGTCGGCGCCCAGATGGTCACGGACGTGGTGCCCTACGAGCTGATGAAGCTCCGCCTGCTCAACGCCGCCCACCAGATGCTCGCACACTGGGGCCGCCTGTTGGGAATGACCTACGCGCATGAGGCCGCTGAAGATCCGGACATTGAAGCTGTGACGCGCGCCTACCTGGAGCGTGAAGCGCTGCCCACCCTGCGCCCCGTGCCGGGCATCAACCTCGACCAGTATGTCGATACGCTTTTCGAGCGCTTCACCAATCACGCCATTGCTGACACGCTGAATCGTCTGGCCGAAGACGCATCGGACCGCGTGCCCAAATTCGTTCTGCCGGCTCTGCGCGGATGCATCGAGCAGGGTCGCCCGGTTGATCTGGGTGCGGCGATGTGTGCGGCGTGGGCGCTCACACTGGAAGGCAACGACGAGGACGGCGCGCCGATCACCATCAACGACCAGTATCGGGATCGCCTGATCTCGCTGGCGCAGCAGCAAAAGGCCGGAAATACGCGCGCTTTGCTGAGCGATGCCCGCCTGTTCGGCGAGCTGGAATCAACCAGTGAGTTTGCGGATCGCTTCGAACACTGGCTGCACGCAATTCGGCGCGACGGTGCCCGCGCCGTCATGCGTGAGCTGATTGCTCAGGCGAACTGACGCTTAGCGGGCTGCCTCACCGGCAGCACACGCAACTCCGATGATTCCGGCGAGGTTACCCAGCTTCGCCGGAATGATCGGTGTCTTCAGGTCCAGCAACGGCAGGAACTTGTCGTGATTTTCCGACACGCCGCCCCCTACGACAAACAGGTCAGGTGAAAAGAGCATTTCGACATGCGAGTAGTAGCGCTGGAGACGCTCTGCCCACTGCTCCCACGTCAGGTTGTACACCGTCTTCTGGCGGGCTGACGCGTGTGACTCGGCGTCACGCCCGTCAATTTCAAGGTGTCCCAGCTCGGTGTTGGGAACCAGTGTGCCGTCAATGAACATGCCGGATCCGATGCCCGTTCCCTGCGTGGTGACAATGACAACGCCTCCTACGCCGGCGCCTGCACCAAAGCGAACCTCTGCCAGGCCGGCTGCGTCGGCATCGTTAATGACGACGGTGGGCCGTCCCAGCTGAGTGGAGAATCGTTCCTCGGCGTTGATGCCAACCCATTCCTGGTCAAGGTTCGCCATGAAGGGGATCACGCCGTGTTTGATCGGTGCGGGGAAAGAAATGCCGACGGGCACGTCGTCTGCAACGTCAAACTGGTCGATCAGTTGTTGGCATGCGGCGATGACGTGGTCCGGGGTGGCCGGAGCAGGTGTGGGGATTGTGATGGGGTCGCGCAGGACGCGCCCGATCTTCAGGTCAACGAGTGACCCCTTGACGCCTGATCCACCAATGTCGATTCCAAATGCCTGGGTAGCCATGGGACCTGCTCCGCTCTTCATGCCACGATTGTTTACTTACCGATCTTACTATTCCACCACGTCGCCCTCAGTGCGAACATCTTCAAACGCGTTATGCCTCATTCGTGCAGAACTCGGCAGCCACGTGGTGCGGTTTTATGCGCAGCACACTCACCCGCACAGAGCCAGTACGCGGCGGTCTGCTCCTTCCAGACGGAACGGTCCAAAGCGGCGCGGCGCGGCGATGCGTTGATTCTGGTCGGTGACACAGATGCGCTCCCCCAAACGGTCGACCATAACGGTACCGATCGCATCGACAGCGATAATCCCGTCTTCATCCAGTCGAATCATTGTCGGAATATCGAACAGGATCGGACGTGCTTCATTTTCGCTGACCATCCGTGCCGCCGCTGTGATGGTAGTACGTCCCGCTTTCATCGCGTCGATCAGTGCCTCGGGCGTACATTCTTCAGCTGCCAGCCATGTGGTCGGCATACCGGGGCGCAGCGGTGTGGAGTAATGATGGAAGTCTCCTCCGCCCATCACCACCACATCGTGTTTCCAGCGGGCATGCCACGCCAGGATCGAGGTGTCAGTCGGGCGCAGGTACCAGCTTCCGTGATACAGCTCCGCGCCTGGTGGTTCCGTCTCCAGTGGATGCAGCCACGAGCAGTCATCGGACACCGGGTGATTAATGGACATGAATGCGTCACGCTCAGCAGCTTCGTCCACCCACCGTTGCGCCGGTTGGCGAAAATCGATAAAGCCGACCTGGCCCCACGCGTTGGCGTGCCCGCGGTGAGTCGTCATCTCCTGACCGGGAATCAGCGTAATTCCGTGGCGAGCACTGACAGCCGCCAAGTGGGGATGGTGGCTCACTGTGTTGTGATCCGTGCAGCCGAGGTAGTCAAGGCCGGAGGCGACGCCCTCGTTCGCGAGTTGCCACAGCGACAATTGCCCGTCGGAATGCAGGCAGTGATTATGCGGGTCACCTGCGTACCACGTCAGTCCGGGCGGGGCAGGCAGTCCGCGTTCACTGCCGCGCACCTCACGGTGGATCGGCTCATCGGCCGGTCCGTGGTCAATGGATCCGCTGGCGGGTGTGCGCACGCACACCGTCACGTCGCACCCGTGCGAAGGGACAGTATGAAGTCCGAGGACGACTGCCCACGTGCCCGACTCCAGGTCACCGGGAATGTAGCCCGGCGTGGCGTCGCTACGGGCAATGATGAAGCTGGTGCGCGCACCCCCGGACCATCCGCGCCAACCTTGCGGCGATTCGCAGCCCATGTCGATACCAGCGCCGCCTTCGCGCGAAAAACTCAGTGTCGCTTCGATGGAGTCGAACCCATCAACCTCGAACTCGACGCGCGGGTAACGGTTGGCGGCCTGATCCGCCAGGGTCACGTGGAAGGTGCGTTCAACAAGTGTGCGTTGAGCAGGTGCCATCACTGATCGCCTCCGCCAATCGTCGACATGCAGACAGAGACGCGGCGAAACATCCCTGACGCCACACTTAGTGTGATGTGTTACACATCACTTGTCAAGCGGTGCATGGCTTCAGAGCAGTCCCGCCGCGTCGAGCCTTACGCCTCCTGCGTCGCTTCCTTTGCCGGCGTCGTCTCCATGCGCGTGCGTCGCGAACGTGGCGTGTACCTGCGGTCCAGAACGACGGCTGCCGCGCCGATGGCGCCGGCATCCTCGTCCATAATCGACTCCATGATCTGCACGTCACGGTGACGCTGAGTTGCGGACTCCGCCAGCAGATCCTCCACAGCTTTCTGGTAGTAGGGCTGCAGTTCCTTGAAATACGGACCGCCCAGCACGATCAGGTCAGCATCAATGAGTTCTACTGCCCCCACCGTCAGAGTTGCGATACGCTGCGCAGCTGCCTGGAGGATGTCGCGTGCTTCCTGGTTGCCATTTTCGGCCTTGTCACACACCTGGTGCAGAGCTTCGCGCACAGCGTGGTGGTCGGCGCGCGGCGGAAGATCACCGTCGATGGCACCCTTTCCGTGAGCCCGCTCTACAAGCAGAGCAGGATCGTTGTCGAGGCCACCGTCGCTATCCTCTTCGAACATGCCCAGCGTCTTCAGGATTGTGCCCACTTCACCGGAGTTACCGGACGCTCCGGCAAGCGGCTCACCATCGACCGCCAGGCCAAGTCCGATTCCGGCACCCAAGTATACGAAGACCATCGTTGAATCCAGGATGCCGCCACCGCGCACCCAGCATTCACCGATCGATGCCGAAATCGTGTCTTTGACAACCGGAATGGGCTTTTCAGCTCCCAGCCCTTCCGCCAGCAGTGCACCCAGCGGCGCGTCCTGCCATTCAGGAAGCCAGACGGATTCCCTAAGCGATCCGTTCGCCACGTCAACAACTCCAGGCACTGCCATGCACACGCCGACAATTCTGTCTTCCGGAACACCGGTTCGTTCCGCCAGCTCCCGGATCCTTCCGGCAGTCTGCTTCATCGCCTCAACCGGATCAGCCAGGGTTGGCTCATCGGAATCGCTGGAGGCAACGACACGGCCTTTCATATCGAGCATAACCAGGCTGGTCACCGCCGGATCGACGTGAACGCCGATCGAGTAGGCAGCTTCCGGGACCAGATCAACGATGACGTGGGGACGCCCTCGTCCACGAAAGTCCGTACCGATTTCCCTGAGGACGTCGATGGACAGCAGGTGACGAACGATTGCCGACACTGTTTGAACCGATAGCTGGGTGCTTGCGGCAATATCACGCTGGCTCGCAGGCCCCAGACGTCTTAAAGCATTTAGGACAACTTTTTCGTTATATTGACCAACTTCTACCAGACTGGTCCCGATTCTCATCTTCCCCTCCGTGAGATTATTGAGCGACCATCCGCAACGGTGGCAGCAACAAACATAATCACCTACTACTTTACGCAACTTGAAGTCCAATTAGGCGGCACAATAGGCCTATGCACAGGATTAACGACCATTATTTCAACGGAGGGCAGGCAGTTGTCGCTCAGGGAGGGGCTGAAGAGCCTACCCCTGCGTCACTCCTGGCCGGCGCCGTCAGTGCAGCGGACGCGCCGCACCCCCTGTCGGTCTTCGATCTATTTCGCATTGGGATTGGGCCTTCCTCGTCCCACACGGTTGGCCCGATGCGCGCGGGGCTGGCCTTTGCCACCGAGCTGGAGTACACCGACACTGCACCCGAACGAATCACAGTGGACCTGTACGGGTCGCTGGCAGCAACTGGACGAGGCCACAACACCGACCGAGCCACGTTGTTGGGACTGGCCGGCTACGACCCGGAAACCGTGAACATCACCACCGTCGAATCGCTCTTCCCCACGGTCAGCCGCACAGGAATTTTGCCCGTGGGCGCCCACCGCTCCGTGTTCTTCGACATCGCGCGCGATATTCGTTTCGAACCTGAAACGATCCTGCCGTACCACGTCAACGCGCTGACCATCACGGCGTGGGCAGACCAGATGTATCGGCGCATTGCGCGCAGGCGCACCTTCTACTCCATCGGCGGCGGTTTCGTCATGATGCAAACCAACGATGACACCGCCCATCCGGAGGTGACATCCCTCGTAGCTCCCGATGCTGCCGACATTCACGGCTGCCAGGCTCCCTATCCCTTTGCATCTGGTCGCGAGCTGCTGGATCAGTGCGCATCCCGGCAGCTGTCCATCGCAGATCTCGTCTACGCCAATGAGCGGTCGATGCGTCCAACCGAAATGGTCGACGGGTACATTGACCGCATCGCCGCGACGATGTTCAGCTGCATCGAAGCGGGAATCAGCGCGACCGGGATCCTGCCGGGCGGACTCGATGTGCGTCGACGCGCCCACACATTGTTCACTCAACTGTGCGCCCAAGGTAACCGCCCTCAGCATGGCAATTCTGCAGCACCATCGTGGGCCGAGCGACCTGACGATCCGATGCGCGCAATCGACTGGGTCAACCTGTTTGCACTGGCTGTCAATGAGGAAAATGCGTCAGGTCACCAGATCGTCACTGCTCCGACGAACGGAGCAGCCGGCGTCATCCCCGCCGTGCTCGGATACCTTGTGTCGTATTGCCCTGAGGCGGGGGCCACCACGTTTACGCCCAGCGTCGACTCATCTCTGTTCGCCAGTGATGACGAGGGCGGCTCGGGTATGCGCCGCACCCGAGCCATACGCCAATTCCTGCTCGCAGCCACGGCCATCGGCGCGCTGATCAAGACGAATGCGTCAATCGCTGGTGCCGAAGTGGGATGCCAGGGTGAAGTGGGATCAGCATCTGCGATGGCTGCAGCCGGACTGGCTCAGGCTCTGGGTGGTTCACCACTCCAGGTGGAAAATGCAGCGGAGATCGCCATGGAGCATTCTTTAGGGTTGACGTGCGATCCTGTGGGAGGTTTGGTGCAGGTTCCATGCATTGAACGCAACGCGATTGCCGCCGTCAAAGCGATCAACGCAGCCCGTATGGCACTATGGGGCGACGGGAGGCACACAGTGAGCCTCGATGCCGTGATCGAAACGATGCGCCAAACCGGTAACGATATGTTGTCGAAATACAAAGAGACGTCAGCTGGCGGATTAGCCGTCAACGTCGTGGAATGCTGAATGAGAAGGTGACGAAATGGCTCCACCACCGAAGCGATACTGGGGCGTGGCGAAAGGCGCGACCCTGATCCTCGGCATCGTCATCATTGCGTTGTCACTTCTTGGCGAGGGAACATGGCGCCTGCGCATGGCACCCACCATATTTGAAACCCGGCACCTGTTCATCGCCGTCGCCGTCTTCTTCGTGGCGACCTGTGCGCACGGCATTTCCCTGTCATATGTACGGGGTCTGTGGCAGCACATGGTGGCGTGGTCTGTCGGCGCCATCGCCGCAATCGGCATGATCATCGCACTGGCTCACATCGTGGATCAGCGCGTGCCCGATGAACTCAGCGTCCTGGTTCCGCGTCTCGGTATCCTCGCCGTCGGCGTCATCATCGTATGCATCGGGTTGTGGCGCGAGACTGACGCCCTCCACGAGCACAATGATCACAGGCAAAACAACTGGTACGTCCGCACCTCGCGGGTTCTGCGAGCCGCCCACTTCTGGACCCCGGAGGAAGCCGAGGCGCAGGTGCGTCTGGCACGTGCCGACCTGCAACACGCCCAGTCGCACCTGACTGGACCGGGTGAGGCCGACGACCTGGATCCGTGGGAGTATTTCGGCACGCCTGAGGAGTATGCCGCGCGTTTGACGTCACGCCCGGAAGTGACATCGAATCCCCTGCGCACTGCCCGCTGGTACTACCTGATGACGGCTCTCGTTCTGGACGGCTGGGCCACGTATCGCACATTCGCCCATCCGATGAACTGGCTCACCGTGGTGCTACATCTGCTGGCCCTGGTCGCGGTCTTCCTGTTCGTATGGGCATCCATCACGTTGCATCGAAGTGGCCGCTAGGCGCCCTCGACAATGAAAGGAGGGACGCATGACTGAAGGGGAAACCCCAGGAGCCGGACGTTTCGCGCCTTCTCCGTCGGGGGATCTGCATGTGGGTAATCTGCGCACCGCGGTGCTGGCGTGGCTGTGGGCGAAGGCAACGGGCCGGCGTTTCAAGTTACGCATCGAGGATCTGGACCGGGTGCGCTCAGGAGCAGCTGACTCGCAGATCGCTGACCTGACGGCGCTGGGTCTGATGTGGGATGCGCCAGTCATGTATCAGTCAACCCGCCTGGATGTGCACCGCCGCGCGATCGACTACCTGGTGGAGCAGGGACTGGTTTTCGAGTGCTACTGTTCGCGCCGCGATATTCGTGAGGCTGCGTCGGCTCCCCACCGCCCGCCGGGCCACTATCCCGGCACGTGTCTGAACCTCAGTGATGCGGAACGAGGGCGACGCCGAGCGGCCCTGGCTGAATCTGGCAGGCGTCCGGCGCTGCGGCTGCGCGCCCCGATGGATGAGTGGACCATTCACGATGAGCTCTACGGTGAGGTGCGCGCTCCGGTCGATCATTTTGTCATTCAGCGCTCCGACGGTACGCCCGCCTATAACCTGGCGGTCGTACTGGACGATGCGGCGCAGGGCGTGGATCAGGTGACGCGTGGTGACGACCTGCTCAGTCAGGCGTCGGCGCAGGGAGCGCTGGCCGACATGCTTGGAATCGACCAGGTGAATTTTGTCCATGTCCCGTTGGCGCTCGCCGCAGGCACCGGTCAGCGCCTGGCGAAGCGCGATGGCGCGGTGACGTTGTCGGATCTGCGCAAGCTGGGGTGGACGGTTAGCGACGTCATTGAGTGGATCGGTGAATCACTGGGAGTTCGCGGTGCACGTTCGATCAATGATCTTTCTGACGCGTTGGATCTGTCGGCGCTTCGCGCCTTGCCGCGAGAGCCCTGGATGGTGACGCCGCCCTCGCAAATAAAGCAAAACCCCGACCGGTGGATCGCACCGAGCGGGGCCGCTGCGCGCTCGAAGGGACTCGAACCCCCAACCTTCTGATCCGTAGTCAGATGCTCTATCCATTGAGCTACGAGCGCAGTGCCGTTTGGCTGAACTTAACTTTAGACCGTCAGGCGCCTGATCTTCAAATCGAATTGGTGTCAACGTCGCCACATTCACAGTGTGGACACCACTGGTGCGGGGGCAGGTGGTGCGGGCTACTATCAACCCATGACACACGGGCATTCACCAATTCGCGTAGCAATTAACGGGTATGGCAACCTTGGCAAGGCCGTTGAGCAGGCAGTTCAGGCCGCTGAGGATATGGAGCTGGTCGCAGTGTTTACACGACGCGATCCCGCGACGATCAAGCCACAATTCTGCGAAGCTGTCGCTGTGAGTGATGCGCCTCAGTGGCGTGACAAAGTTGACGTGTGTGTGCTGTGTGGCGGATCCGCTACGGATCTGGCAGATCAGGGTCCAGAGTTTGCCGCACTGTTCAATACGGTTGATTCTTTCGACACTCATGCGAAGATTCCCGAGTATTTTGCTGCCGTTGATGCTGCCGCTGACGCCGAGGGGCACCTCAGCGTGATTTCAACCGGCTGGGATCCCGGTTTGTTCTCACTGGCCCGCATTATCGCCCAGTCCGCTCTGCCGGATGGGAAGACCTACACGTTCTGGGGTCGTGGCGTTTCGCAGGGCCATTCCGATGCTATCCGGCGGATCGAGGGTGTCGAAACCGCTATCCAGTACACGGTGCCGGTCGAAGAAAACAGCAAGCGGATTCGTGCCGGAGAGGAACTCGAGCTGACCACGCGTGAGCAGCACACCCGCGAGTGTTTCGTTGTAGCGGCCGATGGGGCTGACCGCGAACGCATCGAACGCGAGATCGTCACGATGCCGAACTACTTTGCTGACTACGACACCACGGTCCACTTCATCAGCCGTGAAGAGTTCGACCGTGATCACACAGGCATGCCGCACGGCGGAGAGGTGATTCGCAGCGGTCACACGTCCGGTGGTGCGCGCCAGGTTGTCTCCTTCGGCCTGACGCTTGAATCAAACCCGCAGTTCACGGGTGCTTTCGCGACGGCTACTGCCCGCGCGGTTGCCCGACTGGCCCGCGAGGGACGCACTGGTGCAATGACCGTCTTCGATATTGCGCCCGCCTACTATTCACCGCTGAGCGCCGAGGAGCTGCGTTCCCAGCTCCTGTAACCTAGCGTGGGCGTGGGTGAGCGACACCGTTAAGACGACAGTGCGGCGGTAAGTTCGGCCAGGCTCGGGCATGTTGCCGGGCCGCGCCGCGTCACTGACAGTGCCGCCGCCACGTTCGCGACGCGCACCGCTTCATTAAGCTCGCTTCCGCGTGCCAGCATCGCGCAGACCACGCCGCAATGCGTGTCCCCCGCACCGTTCGTGTCAATGGCATCAACCGCATGCGGCGCGATGGTCTCGACTCGGCCGCCCGCCGCAACGAACGCCCCCTTGCCGCCTTGACGCACAATGACGGGCGCGTCCACTGTTTCAGACAAAGACAGCGCACGCTGTGAGGCATCGTCCGTTTCGTCAATCTCGACACCGAGCGTGCCCGCAACAATGCGTGATTCGCGGGCATTGAGTGACCAGATCGGATGCACGGATGCCACGGCTTCCAACGTGTCGCGGTCGATGTCAGCCACCATCGTGGAGGGGTCGAACACGATCGTGGGTTTCTCATCGGAATCAGCCGACTGCTTAACCGTGTGCGTGCGCAGCCGTTCAATCAGCCGCAGCAGCGCGGCCTTGGGAGCTTCATCAACCAGCGAATACCCCGTCATATAGACGACGTCCCCCACACCCAGTCGAATATCGTCGTAGGCGTCCAGTGGAGTGTTGAGTTCAGCGCCGCGGGTCGAAACAAAGGTGCGTTCAGCGTTGCGATCCGTCATCGCCACACAGATTCCGGTGTCCATCGTCGTGTCGCGATACCCGCTGGCAACGATTTTTTCGCGTACCAAACGTTCGCGCGCAATATCGGCCAACGGCCCGACTCCCAGTCCGCCGGCGTATTCAGCGATGATGCCCATCTGACGCACGGCGTACATGACGTTGAAACCGCCGCCCACTTCAAGCCCGTATCCGTCAGCAAAGATCTCCGTGGACGGTTGTGGAATGTGGTCGATATTCATGGTCAGGTCGACGACGACCTGACCGGTGTGGATGACGCGACCCACCTGCTGCGTTGTCATGGCGATCCTGCTCCTAGTTGTCCAGCGATGCCTGGCGCGAGTGTTCGTCAATGAGTGCCAGTTCGTCCTCACTGAATGCCGCATTGTCGAGGGCGCTCACCGAATCGGCCAACTGAGCAGCCGATGAGGCACCGACCAGAACCGTGGTGATGCGCTCATCTTTGAGCAACCATGCGAGCGCCATCTGCGCCAGTGACTGTCCACGCTGGGAAGCCAGCTCATTCAAAGCCCGCAGATGGCTGACTCGATCCTCGGTCAGTACATCGGTGTGGAGGAAGCGTTGTTCACGCATACGCGATCCGACAGGGACACCCTCGTCACCCAAATACTTGTCGGTCAGGAGGCCCTGAGCAAGGGGCGAAAAGACGGCCATGCCCAGTCCCTTTTCACCGCAGGTGTCCATGAGGCCGGATTCGACCGAGCGATCCAGCATGGAATAGCGGGGCTGATGGACGATCAGCGGCAGGTGTACCTCCGCTGCCAGGGCAACGGCGCGTTCGGTGTCGGCCGGGGAATACGACGAGATGCCGGCGTACAGAGCCTTACCCGAGCGCACAGCCTGATCAAGGGCGCCGATCGTTTCCTCCAGCGGCGTGGTCGGATCGAAGCAGTGTGAGTAGAAGATGTCCACGTAGTCCAGACGCATGCGGCGCAGTGACTGATCCAGGGAGGCGAGAACGTATTTGCGACCACCGCCGCCTTTCCCGTAGGGACCGTCCCACATGTCGTAGCCGGCCTTGGTGGAGATGACCAGTTCGTCGCGGTAGGGGCGCAGGTCGTGGTCCATGTGGTATCCGAAATTCTTTTCGGCAGAGCCATACGGTACGCCGTAGTTATTGGCGAGGTCGAAGTGGGTGATCCCCAGATCGAAGGCCGTGCGAATAATCTCCCGCTGCACACTGATGGGGTGGTCATCACCGAAGTTATGCCACAGACCCAGTGAGATGGCAGGCAAGTCCAGTCCAGATGCACCGCAGCGCCGGTAGTGCGCACCTGGCCCACTGTATCGGTCAGGGTCCGGTGCCCACGGGCGATCGATCTGCTGTGGTGCGATAGGAGTTTCTGATATGTGCGTGTTCACCATTGGACTGCCTTCATTCTTTTCCCGCTCTGAGCAGTTTGTTCGTCTTCAGTATGGCCCACTGCGTGTGCATCTGCGAACCACTGCCGCGATGATCACGTTAACACCAACTGGTCAATCAGACTTTCAATGTGCGCGCAATAACGTACACTGGTGAGGAATTCGCACACGAATGACCCTGACGACTAATGAAGATTCGACACGATGACGACTGTCGGAACCGGGAGTATGACGTGACTTTGACAGATCAGGAAGCACAATCTTCGCACGAACAACAACGCGCAGATATTGACGCTGCACACACGGCGCTGGGAATTGAACTGGGTTCCACCCGCATTAAAGCTGTTCTTATCGACTCACACTTCCAGGTGATTGCCCAGGGTGGATTCGAATGGGAAAACAAGCTGGTTGACGGATTGTGGTCCTATGGGCTGGCCGACGTGGAACGAGGCGTGCAGACCGCCTACCGCGCGCTAGCCGACACCGTGAAGAAGGAATTCGACGTCACGCTGACTCGCGTCGGCGCGATCGGCATTTCCGCCATGATGCATGGCTACCTGGCCTTCGATGCCGATGGCAAACAGCTGGTGCCGTTCCGGACGTGGCGCAACACAAACACGGGGCCTGCCAGCGAAAAGCTCACTGAACTGTTCGACTTCAACATTCCGCTGCGCTGGTCGATTGCTCATCTGTACCAGTCGATTCTCAACGAGGAACCGCACGTCACGGACGTAGCGAAGATTCAGACCCTCGCGTGCTACGTCCACGAACGTCTCACGGGTCGTCACGTGCTGGGCGTGGGCGACGCCTCGGGCATGTTCCCCATCGATTCCACCACCGTTGACTATGACCAGGAGCGACTGCAGCAGTTCCACGACCTCGTCGCAGAAAAAGGCTTCCAGTGGGACGTTGCAGACCTGCTGCCCACAGTTCTGGCAGCGGGCGACGATGCAGGTGAACTTACCGCCGAGGGCGCACGCTTCCTCGACCCCAGCGGTAACCTCGAAGCAGGAATCACGATGTGTCCTCCTGAAGGCGATGCAGGCACCGGCATGGTGGCAACGAACGCTGTCGCGCCGCGCACTGGTAACGTTTCGGCCGGCACGTCCATCTTCGCGATGGTCGTCCTTGAGAAAGCCCTGAAGAAGGTGCACATTGAGCTTGACCCTGTCACAACGCCCGACGGCTCCCCGGTTGCGATGGTGCACTCCAACAACGGTTCCAGTGAGCTGGATGCGTGGGTGAAGATCTTCCGCGAGTTCGCTGAAATTGCCGGCGTCGATATTCCCAAGCCACGCGTTTACGACCTGCTGTACGAGCATGGCCTGACCGGCGATCCCGACGGCGGCGGCCTGGTCGCCTTCAACTTCCTGTCCGGCGAACCGATCGTCGGCGTGGAAACCGGTCGACCCATGTTCGTCAACCCGCCTGCCTCCACATTCAACCTGGCAAACTTCATGCGCACACAGCTCATGACGCCGTTCGCCGTGCTGCGCCTGGGCATGAACATTCTGACTGAGGACGAGGGTGTCCAGGTGGACCGCTTGTTCGCTCACGGTGGCCTGTTCAAGACACCGATCGTCGCGCAGCAGTTGATGGCTGGCGCTTTGGGTGTGCCCGTTGCGGTTGGAAAGAGCGCCGCCGAAGGTGGAGCATGGGGCATCGCAATCCTGGCGAAGTTCCGCGCAGACCGTGCCAATGGGGATGCTCAGTCCCTGCCGGACTATCTTGCCGAACGCGTCTTTGCCGACACCGAATCCTCGGTCATTGATCCTGTCGCCCGCGATGAAGAAGGTTTCGAGCGCTTCCTGACCCGCTACCAGGCGGCCATCAGTGTTCAGCAGGAAGCCGGCCGGGCACTCTCCACTCACTCGCAGCACGAATCAAATGACTGATCAAAAGGATTCGCGTCCCAATATCGTCCTGATTTGTGTCGATCAGTGGCGGGGTGACTGCCTCTCCAGTCTGGGCCATCCGGATGTTCAGACCCCCTACCTGGACCGTTTGGCTGGGATGGGCGCGCAGATGTCGCGTACGTATTCCGCGGCTCCAACATGCGTGCCGGCGCGCATGTCACTCATGACGGGCATGAGTCCTCAGTCGCACCGACGCGTCGGCTACCAGGACGGCGTCACATTCGACGTGGCTCCCACCTTGCCGCAGTGTCTGAAAGAGGCCGGTTACCAGACGCAGGCGATCGGGAAAATGCACTACTGGCCCGAACGCACGCGAATCGGATTTGACGACGTCCAGTTGCACGACGGCTACCTTCATGTCTCACGCGATCGCACACGCGATGTGGCGTGGTACGACGACTATCTGCCGTGGCTGCGCGACCAGGAGGGCGCAAACGCTGTCGAGGATTACATTGATTCCGGCCTGGAATGCAATTCCATCGTTGCCCGTCCGTGGGACAAGGCAGAACGTCTCCATCCGACGAACTGGGTTGTCAGTGAGGCGATCCGCTGGATGTACCGGCGCGATCCTGACTGTCCATTCTTCCTGTACCTGTCCTTCCACCGCCCGCACGCGCCCCTCGACCCGCCTGCATGGGCGTTCGAGCAGTACGATTCGGCCGAGCTGACTGATCCTCCCGTGGGCGACTGGGCTGATGAGCTCATGGAAGATGAGCAGCGCGCCTGGGATCCGACAGCACTTGCAGCCGTCTATCATCCGCGGTCCGTGCATCGCGCGCGTGCCGGTTACTTCGGACATATGACCCATATCGACACTCAGGTGTCACGATTCCTGCAGGCTCTGTTTGAATTCGGCGTTGACTCCAACACGTATGTGGTCTTTATTTCCGATCACGGCGACATGATGGGCGACCACCATCTGTGGCGCAAGGGATACCCCTACGAAGGGTCCGCTCACGTGCCATTCCTCGTGAGAGGTCCCGGCATCCCTGCAGGAGCGCGCGTCGACCAGCTGACCGAACTTCGCGATCTGATGCCCACCTTGTTGGATCTGGCTGGCGTACCCGTGCCTGAGGGCGTGGATGGGCGGTCACTGGCACCGTTCCTGCGTGGACAGGATGCGTCGTGGCGCACCTACATCCACGGTGAGCACACGTTATTCGGCCAGTCACTGCAATGGATTGTCTACGAGCATTTCAAGTATGTGTGGTACTCATCGTGGGGCACCGAACAGCTTTTCGACCTGGCAGACGACCCGCACGAGCTTCACAACCTTGCTTCAGATCCGCACTACGAGTCAGCGTTGAAGAAAGCGCGCGGCTACCTCATTGCCGAACTCGAAGGTCGTGAGGAAGGTTTTGTTGACGAGGGAGACCTGGTGACTGGGCGACCTGTTCACGCCGTCCTGACTCAGCCCCATCCGCCGCTGGATGAGGGCCGGTAGGCGGCTAGCGTGGCGAGCTCGGTGACGATGACTCGTCGAGCAGTGCGCGCAGCCACGTGAGCTGCTTGCTCCCTTCACTATCTGGCCACCTTCGTGCTGATTGAAGGGGTAGACGACGATTTCGGGGGCGTCCCCGGTCTGCGATGCGTCAGTCCTGCCCCACCAGTTTCGCGCCGCAAACACGGTCGAAGGTGGGCAGGTCATATCCATCTCCCCTGTTGAAAACAGAGCCGGCGTGCCGACAGTGACTCTCTTCGCCAGGTTCACTGCGTCGAAGTTGGACAGCGTGGTGAACACCGTGGCCACCTTGTGGCGCATGATCGACAGGTAGCGGAAAATTTCCTCGTAGGGTTCCTGTCCCGTCATGCCAGCGGCGCGTTCGAAGTGGCACAGGAACGGTACGTCCGGCATGGCTGCGAAACCCGGTGGTTCAGTGCGGTCGCTGCAATTGTGAGGCCGCCGCCCTAGCTTCCTCCGGCAGTGATGATCCGGTCCAGGCGTCGCTATGCGGCCCTGGCACTTGCCGACAGAGTTTGCCGCTGAGGGGTTCCTACAGGTTGAGCTGGATGGCTCGTCCCGGCACTGCGTCGATCAGCTCGCGCGTGTAGTCCTGCTTGGGGTGATCGAACAGTTCGTCGGACGGTGCCGCCTCGACGAGCTTGCCGTGCTCCATCACCACCACGTCATCAGCGATCTGACGCACCACCGCCAGGTCGTGCGTGATGAACAAGTAGGACAGCGAGAACTGTGCCTGCAGGTCATTAAGCAGGTGCAGAATCTGGTTCTGCACCAGCACGTCGAGGGCAGAGACAGCCTCGTCCAGCACAATCACTTCGGGCTTCAGTGCCAGGGCGCGGGCCACGGCGACGCGCTGACGCTGCCCACCGGACAGTTCGTTCGGATAGCGCCGCATGACCGAGCGCGGCAGAGCGACCAGGTCAAGCAGTTCCTGGGCCCGTGCGATGCGCTCCTTCTTGTTTCCGATCTTATGAACCTTCAGTGGTTCCTCGATAATGCGGAAGATCGAGTACATCGGGTCCAGTGACCCATAGGGATTCTGGAAGACAACCTGGAGCTTGCGGCGCAACTCAAACAGCTCTTTGGATGAGAATTGCGACGTGTCCTGCCCTTTGAAGAACACCTTGCCTTCGGTGGGAGTGAGCAAGTTGAGCACCATGTTGGCCACAGTGGACTTACCGGAACCGGATTCACCCACCAATGCCAGGGTTGTGCCCTTGCGCAATCCGAACGTGACGTCGTCAACGGCGCGCAGTTCCTTGGCTTCGCCGCGCGCACCGCGCACGTCAAAGACTTTCGTCAGATGTTCGACGCGCACGATCTCCTCGGTGGAGGACGCACCTGCTCCTGTACCGGTGAGTTCTTCGTCCGTCACTTTCACGCCGCGGGCGTGGGCGGACTCGATACGTGCCGATGCGAGCGAGGGGGCCGCCGACACCAGTCGCTTCGTGTACGGATGCTGCGGATGCTGCAGGATCTCCAGCGCGGGCCCGGATTCCACGATACGTCCGCGGTGCATGACGACCAGCTGCTCGGCGCGTTCAGCCGCCAGGCCAAGGTCGTGAGTAATGAACAGGACGGCTGTGCCCAGCTCACGAGTCATTGTGCCCAGGTGGTCAAGGATGCGGCGCTGAACTGTCACATCCAACGCGGAGGTCGGTTCGTCGGCAATGAGCAGCTTCGGGCGGGCAGCCAGACCGATCGCGATCAGGACGCGCTGGCGCATACCGCCGGAAAATTCGTGTGGGAACTGCTTGGTCCTCTTGCCGCCACCGGCAAGTCCGGCCTCTTCAAGCAGGTCTGCCACGCGCTGACCCACCTGCGAGGTGGGGACCACGTTGTTGGCCCGCAGAGCCTCACCGACCTGCTTACCGATACGGGTCACAGGGTTGAGGTTCGTCATCGGGTCCTGTGGGACCAGACCAATACCGGATCCACGCAGCTTCACCCACTCTTTAGTGGACAGATGCGTGGTGTCCTTGCCGTCAAATTCAATGCTTCCGCCTGTGACTTCACCGGTGCCGGGCAGCAGGCCGATGATCGCAGAGGCAGTCGTTGACTTGCCGGAACCGGACTCACCCACAATTGCCACGGTCTGGCCGGGGTAGATCGTCAGGTTGACTCCGCGCACGGCGGGAACTTTGCCGGTGGACGTGGTGAACGTGACTTCAAGGTCTTTGAGCTTGAGCAGCGGTTCAGCGTCATCTGGGTGGATGTCGCCTTGGTCTCGTGAATGCTCATTGACCACTTCTGGCGCATCGGACATGACAGTGCGGGTAACCAGCTTTTCGAGGCGTTCGTCTGTCAGCTCAGCGTCGGTCGAGTCACCCTCGTCAACGTCGGGCATAAAGCGGTTGTCACCCGAGTCGGAACTGGCCGGGTTGGGTGTGACCGGTCGCGACGCGGCGAACGTGGGGTCGTCGGGGTCAGGTGTCAGATCTGGATTACGTGGAGTTGTCACTTCTTACGCGCCTTCGGATCGAGGGCGTCACGCACGGCGTCGCCCATCATGATGAAGCTCAAAACGGTCAGTGCCAGCGCGATAGCCGGGTAGAACAGAACCATGGGCTGAACGCGCAGGGATGCTTGTGCCATCGAAATGTCGCCACCCCAGGACACCACGGACGACGGCAGACCGATACCCATGAATGACAGGGAGGCTTCGGCAACGATGAATGTTCCCAGTGCCACGGTTGCGTAGACGATCACCGGTGCCATTGCGTTCGGCAGGATGTGGCTGACCACGATATGCCAGCTCGATGCGCCGGTCGCGCGCGCTGCCGTCACGAATTCCTCGTTCTTGGTGGACATGACGGCGCCGCGGGTGATGCGCGCAATCTGCGTCCACCCGAAGCATGCCAGCACCAGGACGACCATCCACACATTGCGGTTGTCGCGGAACATCTGCATGAACACGATTGCGGCAAGGAGCAGCGGAACCGCGAAGAAGATGTCGATAATGCGGGAGATCACAGCGTCAACCCAGCCACCGAGGTATCCGGCGAGGGCGCCCAGCGATCCGCCGATCAGGACGACGGCGATGGTCGTGAAGACACCGACCGTCACTGAGGCGCGAGCGCCGTAGATGACGCGCGCGTAGATATCGCAGCCCTGTCGTTCGAAGCCGAAGGGGTGCCCGGGACCGGCTGGTTCAAGTGAATTGCCCAGTTCGCAAAAACGCGGGTCCTGTGAGGTGAACAGCTGCGGCACGAAGGCCATGAGGAGCGCGATGAAGATGATGATGGCTGCCACCCAGAACATGGGGCGCTTGCGCAGCTGCTTCCACGCTTCACCCCACATGGATGAGGGTGCTGAATCGTCAGCTACGGCGTCGACGGCACCCAGGCCGGTCTCGTCAATTTCAGAGACGTAGTGCTGTTGTCCATGGCGAGTGCGCTCAATGGACGCGGAAGGAATCAGATTCTCACTCATAGCGGATCCTCGGGTCGAGCCAGGCGTACAGAAGGTCAACGATCAGGTTCGCGATGATGTAGACAAGCACGAGCACAGTCGTGAAGGACACCACCGTTGCCGGCTCGCCCTTGATGACTGCTTGCCACAGCGTGCCGCCTACACCGTTGATGTTGAAAATGCCTTCTGTGATGATGGCGCCACCCATGAGGGCGCCGAGGTCACCGCCGAGGAATGTCACGACGGGGATCAGTGAGTTGCGCAGAATGTGGCGGCGCATGACCTGTCCGTTCGACAGGCCTTTTGCCCGCGCAGTGCGCACGAAGTCGGCCGCGGTGTGTTCAGACACTGACTGGCGCGTCAGTCGCAAGACGTAAGCCAGCGATTGGGCGCCCAGTACTATCGCCGGCATCAAAAGATTGGTGATCGTAGTCTTACTGCCCACCGTCGGTGGCAGGATGCCCCATTTCACGCCGACCAGGAACTGGAGTACGAAGCCGATAACGAAGGTCGGTACTGAGATGACCACGAGGGACAGAACCAGAACCGTTGAGTCGAAGAAGCCGCCTCGGCGCATGCCGGCGATGACACCGAAACCCACACCGAGGATCGCTTCGAAAAGCAGCGCCATCACTGCAAGCTTGATGGTGATGGGGAAGGCTCCCGCCATTACTTCGGCAACTGGACGACCCGAGAAGGTGGTTCCGAAATCGAGAGTGAAGACGCCCTTGAGGTACAGCAGGTACTGCATGTACAAAGGCTTGTCGAGGTTGTATTCCGCACGGATACGCGCCTGTACTTCCGGGTTGAGGCCACGGTCGCCTCCCAGGGCGGCAACGGGATCACCAGGCATCAGGTACACCATTGCGAAAATCAGGAACGTGGCTCCGAAGAAGACCGGGATGATCTGGAGGAGCCGTCGTCCGATATATCGGGACATTGGGTATTTCCTTCGGGGTGGACAGGACATGCTCGCCCCTCTGATTGCTCAGAATCGCGTGCATGTGTGCTACAGGATCACGGAGCTGACGCCTCGCGATCGTTTCGGCCACTCACCTTTTGCCGTGAGACCTGCCAACGTCGAATGTTCAACATCGTGCAAACTTCACGCCAAAATATGCAAGCTTCGCTTGGTGAGCGTATCACTAATTCTTTTAGTCTTGGGAGCCGAGTCGACTCTTGAGCGGCATTCGCGTCACTTTTGCACTGTATGACCCATCACATCAGAGACATGTTTGTGCAGGTCACTCGGTTGGACGTGAACATAGTTCTGTGGCGAACAGGGCATTCCTGGTCGCCACAGAACTATGTAGTGCTGATCTATACGGAGCAGATCACTGCTTGGTGATCAGGTAGTACATCGGAACGCTGTGCCAGTCGAATTTCACGTTGTCCACGTTCTCCGACCAGCCGGCGACCACGTTCGAGTACCACAGCGGGATTGCCGGCAGATCCTGGAAGAGGATCTCCTGGGCCTGATCCAGCAGCTTGTTGGACTCTTCCAGCGAGCTTGCGCCCGAGGACTTGGTCAGCAGTTCATCGAATGCAGGGTTCGAATAATTGCCGTCGTTCGCACTTGCGCCGGTGGCGTAAATCGGTGCCAGGAAGTTGTACTTACCGGGGTAGTCAGCCTGCCATCCGGCTCGCATGGCTCCCTTGATGGCGCCGTTGGTGACGTCGTCACGCAGTGACTTGAAGTCCGGGTAGGGGTTGCCTTCCGCTTCGATTCCGAGGGTGTTCTTGATGGAGTTGACCGTTGCGTCAACCCAACCCTGGTGACCGCCGTCAGAGTTGTAGGCAATGGTGAACTTGCCTTCGAACGGAGCGATGGCCTCAGCCTGTGCCCACAGTTCCTTCGCCTTGTCGGCATCGTAGGTCAGAACCTCGCTGCCGGGGATCGAGTCGTTGAAGCCGTCAACGACTGGTGAGGTGAAGTCCTTGGCAGGGGTGCGGGTACCGGAGAAGATCTTCTCGGTGACTTCTTCACGATTGATCGCGTAGGAGATCGCCTGGCGACGCAGCTTGCCTTCTTCACCGGTGAAGTGCTCAAGGTCGTTCGGAATGGTGAATGCCTGGAAGATAGCAGCAGGCTGGTTCACCGAGCGCCCGTTGAGCTCGCTTTCGTAGGTCTGGAATGCGTTTTCAGGGATGGCGTCCAGCACGTCGAGGTTGTTGCCCACGAGGTCCTGGTAGGCCGCGTCCTGCTTGGCGTAGAAGGTGAAGTGGAGTCCACCGTTCTGCGGAGTGCGCTCACCCTTGTACTCGGGGTTCGGGACCAGTGAGAAGCCTTCGTTGTGAACCCATGCGCCTTCGCCGTCAGCCATGTAGGGGCCGTTGCCGACCGGGTTCTCGCCGCCGGCTTTAGGATCAGCCAGAGTAGAGTCGGGCAGCGGGTAGAAAGCTGAGTAGCCCAGACGCTGTTCGAAGTCAGCTTCCGGCTGCTTGAGCTTGATGGTGAAGGTGGTGTCGTCCACGACCTCGAGGCCGGTCAGATCGCCGTTGCCTTCCTCATCGGCACCTTCGATGGGTGCGAAGAAGTAAGCGGAGAGCATGGCCTCTTTTGCACCGAGCTTCCATGCCTCAACGAAGTTCTTGGCCTTCAGATCGGAGCCG
The DNA here is from genome assembly GCF_001814535.1 of Actinomyces sp. HMSC065F12. NCBI lineage: Bacteria > Bacillati > Actinomycetota > Actinomycetes > Actinomycetales > Actinomycetaceae > Actinomyces > Actinomyces sp. HMSC065F12. The sequence goes on along the minus strand of NZ_KV816946.1, from coordinate 27,506 downwards.
TCAGAGAACTTCAGGCCTTCCTTCAGTTTGACGGTGTAGGTCTGATGGTCGTCAGTTTCGATGGACTCGGCCATTTCCATGTGGCTTGCGCCTGTCTCATCGTAGTAAGTCAGTCCGGCGAACAGCACGTCAAGAAGACGGCCACCGCCCGTTTCGTTCGTGTTCGCAGGGATCAGCGGGTTCTGAGGTTCAGATCCGTTGACCTCGACAATGCCGCCTGATGCTGCGGCACCGCTTTCACCACCGTTTCCTGATTGGTCGCCGCTGCCGCCGCCACATGCGGTCAGTGCAAGGGCGAGGGCGGCCGGAACCGCCAGCCATGTTCTCTTAATCCTCATGGGATGCCTCCTGATTTTTATGCAGGTGCTTCTGGGCCGCTGTGTCACATACACAGGACACGGATGCCAGATGTCACAGACACTATCGATCAATCTGCCTCAAAGCGTTGAGAGTTCACCATGTGGAAGCTACAATTTGGTCACGAATTATCACGAAATGATCAAGAACTCGTCTTCATCATTGGAAACAAGCCGAAAGCTCACGTGGTGTCGTCGCGTCACTTTGAGACAAACCCTCATCTTTGCCTCAACTAATTGTGTCTGACTTCACACACTTTGGTCAAGACTTCGCCATGGGACCGTCACCAATTGATTTGTGACTACCCTTGAGTGCATGAAACCCAGCGCTGCAGGTCACGTCATCACGTGCGGAGAGGCACACGCGACGGCACTCCGCACACCGGAGCGTCGCATCACGCAACCGCCTGACGCACTACGTATCGGCATCAGCGGCGGAATCGGTTCCGGTAAGTCGGCGGTGGCGGATGTTTTTGCCCGCCGCCATGCCACTGTTGCAGATGCAGACCAGATTGCCCGGGAGATCGTCGCACCCGGTTCACCCGCGCTGCACAACATCGCGCAGGCGTTCGGCACGGATATCCTCAACGCTGACGGCTCGTTGAATCGTCCGGCGCTGGCACAGCTCGTTTTTTCTGATCCGGCGCGGCGCACCCGCCTGGAGGCATTTACTCATCCGCGTATTGCTCGCGAGTCGGCGCGCATACTCGCCAGCGCACCGCCCGGCACCTTCGCTGTCTACGACGTTCCTCTGCTGGTCGAGGGTGGCCTGGCATCCACCTTTGACGTCGTCATCATGGTGGGTGCTCCGGTGCAGATCCGAGTCGAACGCCTCGTGAGCCGTGGTCTGACAGCTGACGATGCCCGCGAGCGCATCGATTCTCAGGCAAGTGAGGCTGAGCGACGGGCGGTGAGCGATGTGTGGATCGCGAACACGGGCACGGTCGCTGACCTCAATCAGGTGGTCGACCGACTCATCGATGACTGGCTGACACCACTGCTGTCATAAGCAGGCTCCCCACGCCACCAGATGGCAGTGTGGGGAGCCTGACCAGATCCTTATCTGTCAGTGCGTATGACGGCGTCGTCGCGTCGCCACCATCACGGCGCCCGCCATGCCGATCACGCTGACCGCTGCGAGCAGACCGCCATCAGCGCCGGTGGCTGACAGGTGACGCCCTCCCGCAGATACGTTTGGCGATGCACCTGGTTGCGCTGATTGACCCTGGCCATGGTTCTGATCGGTGCTCGGCTCGACGGGCTGAGTTCCCGGCTCGGTCGGCTGAGTGCCCGGCTCGGTCGGCTCACCGACAGGCACCGCTGTGAACGTCAATACCGGTGAGATCACTTCACCACCATTGACATCACTGACCACCACGTACCAGCTATGTGTCCCCACCGGCACATCTTTCCACGTCGCACTGGCAGTGCCAGGTGTGGTAACACCCCCGGCAGTTCCAATGAGGCGGGTGGACAGCACGTCCGCGGAGAAGGTGTCCGTGCTGAGCACGCGCTGTGAAGGTGTGATTCCCAGCTGCGCATATGAGACATCGAAATGCTGGTACTCATACGGATTGTCAGCGCTGCCCAACAGCCCCTGATCATCGGAATTGTAGCGCTGCAGGGAAGGTGAGTAGGTGCGTACCATCATGCGCTGGCCATCGTTGTCGAAATGCAGCAAGCGCAGGTAGCCCTGGCCACCCTCGGGAAGTGCCTGGTAGTCGAAGAGCATCGATGTCACGGTGCGCTCCGCTACGCCGTCCCCATCGTCATCGAAGCTGTCCGTGCGGGTGAACGCATCGTGGTAGTGCCCCGACATCACCATCCGCACATTCGGGTTCGTGGCGACGACCTCATCAAGGATGCGCTGCGGGATCGGACCGAGCCCACCGGTCGTCAGCATGAATTCGTGCAGGTCGATGATTGCGATGCGGTCCGGGTGAGCGGCCAGCACCTGATTCATCCATTCAATTTCCGCGTCCCCTGGTCCCCAGCCCTGGTAGACGGCAATGAAGTCGATGCCTCCGGCGGAGAACAGATCGAAGTGTCCGCGGTTGTCCTCATATGAGCCGCCGTACCACGGGTTAGCAGCGAAGCGTGCCTCACCGAAGTTCTTCGAATACTCCGAGTAGTCGTTGGCAAGGTGGCCAACATCGTGATTTCCTGCCAGAACGCCATAAGGGAATCCCGCCTCATCGAGCGTGCGATACGCCGGATTGGCACGGTCCCACTGATGCTGCTGGTCGAAGTCGTCGATAATGTCACCTGTGTGGAACAGGTACTGGATATTCATGTTGGCCCGCTGATCCAGCAGGTACTGGTGGATGGCGAGCTGATGTGGGTAGTAGTCGTCGCGCTCGTTGTAGTACTGCGTGTCCGATTCCCAGGCGAGCGTGAAATCGTACGTGGAGCGCGCCTCGTCGTCGGCGTGTGCGGGAGTCACGGTGGACTCACGAGTCGTCAGGTTCTTCCCGGCCCACCCGTCGGAATGCTGGATCAGCACGGTAATCACACCATCATGAGCATACGTATCTGTCTTGACGAGGGCGTCCATGTCAAATTTTTCGTACGCACCATCTGCTGCAGACGCGGCGCGCGTGCTGGCCGAATCCGTGCCTGGGCCAGTGATGTGGCGGTCGACCTCATCCCAGGATCCGTCAGCGGCGCGCACGCGCATCGACACCTGAGCGTTCCGTTCAGCCTGTCCGGACCAGTGCACACGCACCGTGCTGCCAGCGTCGCTGTCGCTGACAGGAATCTCGAACAGTTCGTACGGGAAGGCATCATCTGAGGTGACCTGTTTGACCACGTCATCATTCTGGGCAAGCTGCTCGATCTCGTCACTGGTGAGCGGACGAGCTGACTCACGCTCAGCTTGGGCAGCGTCATTCACTGTTCCGGAGGCGGTGCGAATGGTGCTGTTGTCCACGCGATCGCCTTCGTAGAATTTTGCGGTGACCTGGTCGCCTGCTTCATCATCCACGTGGGCGCTCAGTACCACATCGCCGGCTTCCACACGGGCACCATCACCAGGAGTGAAGGTTGCAACCGTGGGGTCTTCCACGGGCGTCGTGAAGTGGGTGGTGACAGTTGCGGAGTTCCCCAGTTTGTCGACGGCAATGACGGTCAGTTCGTGGTTGCCGGCCGGCAGTGTCGTCGACGAGGTGGTCAGCGGAAGGGTGATGTCCTTGCCGTCGAGTGTTGCGCTGAGTGAATCCAGTCCAATCCCACTGTCAGTGGCGGTGGGATTGACGGTGATGTCACCCTGGAGCAGGGCGCCCTCGTCAATGTGTGTCTCGATGACCGGAGCCGTGTTGTCGACCCGCAGGACGCGTGTGACGTTGTGCTGGGTGCCGTCCACTGTTGCCTGCGCGGTGATGGTGTGCGTGCCGTCTATTGCTGTCGTGGTGTCCCACGCGTGGCGAGCGCCGGTGAACGCGTCGTCAGGAATGTCGAACGTCGCGTCAAAGAAATCGTGCTTGCCTGTGGAATCGCCCATGCGCAGCCATTGTGTGGCATCGGAGTATCCGCGTGGGGTGAGCGTGCGTCCGTCCGGCAGGATCAGTCGCAATGCACGCACATCGAAATCGTCGTTGTTTTCGTTCTCGTCGATCCCGGGTTTGGCTTTGGTACCCGCGTAGATCGAGGCGGTTACGGTCTGTCCGTCCATGTAGACCAGGGGAACGGGCGTCGAAATGGTCGTGATCTCGCTGTAGGTACCCTCATCGAAAATCGTCAGGATATCGCCATTGGGGGCCAGCACGCCGTTGCGGAAGAACGTGTCAGTCTGCGTGGCTTCGAAGGCGAAGACGGGCTCACCTTCCAGTGAGGCTTCCGTCAGCACGTTCGTGCCATCGATCGTCATCGTGATTGACGAGGGGGCATCGGTCGCCGCAATCAGGTCGGTGGTGCCGGACACCCAGTCATTGTCGGCGTGGTTGATACGCAAGGGGTCAGTGGCTACTCCCTGGATGGCAACTCGTACGGGAGCGGTGGTTTTGGTGAAGGTTCCGTCCGTGTAGGTCAGCGTGTAGTCGAACCAGCGTTTGCCGGTCATGTCAGCGGCAGGCACCTCGAAGGTGAAGTGCGTGACGTCTTCGCTGTCATGTGTCAAGTTGATCGCGCGCGAATCTTGATCGGCGCTTGACTTCATGTTCAGTGTCACCGTCTTGACGCTGGTGTTGTCCGTGATGGTGAAGTCGAATGTCAGTGGCTGGTCGGCGCGAACTGTGGATGGGGTGACATCTGTCAGCGCCGGTTCCTGCGTGTCTGCGGCCAGCGCGACCAGGGGCCTGGGGAGCTGGGCAGCCATCAGTGTGCCCGGCGATGCCGAGTGAGTGCCAATGCGGCCCTGTGTGGTGAGGTCGTCCGTGTTCACGCAGAAATGGAATCCCTTGTTGTATTCGACCTCTTTGCCGTTCATGTTGTAGTAGGCCCGGTTAATGACCGTGCCGGTATTCGTCTGGATCTGCATGCCGCGAGCGCCACCATTGGCCATGCCACCTGAGTAGATTTCCACCAGGTCCTGGCCCATAGTCAGCGACGTACCCCACTGCTTGTTGAAATCGGCTGCGCCCAGATCATTGTTGTTGCCGTTCCTGATCCAGAACACCAGGGTTTTTCCGGGTTGGATCACGACGTTGTCAGGGGTGGAGGGCCACAGTGCCGAGCTCTTCGAATCGGGGTACAGGTAGCTGAGCGTGTAGTTGGAGAAATCGATGGGCTGGTCGGTGGTGTTGGCAATCTCAATGAACTCATAGCCATCTGAGCCGGACACGTTATCTGTGTCGGGTACGAGTTCGGTGATCATCAGAGGTGCTGCCGTGTCAGGTGCGTCCTGTGCCGACGTGGGGTCATCGGGGTCTGGCTGACCTGACTGGTCGCCGGGATCCGGCTGAGAGGTGCGGACGAACTGTTCGTCGCGGACAGTGCCAGGTGTTGCAGTGGCCTGCGACGCCAGCAACGTCATCGACTGGGTGTCTGATACGGCGAATTCTGCGACTTTGTTGGCTCCAACGGATCCGGCCGGGTAGTACGACCACGATTCGATTTGCCCGTCTTTGAGGACCCGGATTCCGCGCTCACCTTTATTGGCCATACCTGCCTGGCCGGTGATGCGCACAATCCTGGCGGTGTTGCTCATGGACCAGTTGGTGCGAAAATCTGCGTCCGTGCGAGCAAAGGAATCGAGGTTCTTCGCCGTGTAGGACAGCCACATGATGATTGTTTCGCCTGGGCTGAGGGTCAGGTTGGCGTCGTCAACCGTCAGTTGTTTGTCCTGGGATCGGTCATCGGAATCGGCGTAAGTGTAAGCGAAAGAGTACTTCTGTTCAGCAAGGTTGATCGCCGCATCCGTCGTGTTGTGGATTTCGAAGTATTCGTATTCGTCAGAGCCGGTATTGTCGGGCGCAATCTCCGTGATCATGAGCGGCGGAGCGGTGGTCTCAGCCTGTGCCGGGCCACCGCTCCACACGCTCGTCATCATCAGAGCTGCCGCCACTCCCATAATGAGGGCACGAGGTCGAACTGAAAACATGTGTATGTACTCCATCAGTCAGCAAAAATCACTATGACTTCACTGACGCTAATGACGCAGTTCAACCACCCGGTAAACACTGCCTAACGTGTAGGTCTACCGGTGTGTGAGCCTTCTTTCCTTTATTCGAAAACCTTCGCGATCTGGGGGCTTTGGGAGATGTAGCCCTCCAGCACGCGGCGTGCCACGGCAACGGAATCGACCAATGGGTGGTTGGCCATTGCGCGCCATGCAAGGGTGCTGTCCCCCTGCGTTGCCGCTTCGATCACGAGTTCCTCACACCCCTTGACGGTGGTGATGAGTCCGAGTTCGGGACCGGTCACAGGCCGCACGTGCTGCGGATGAACTCCGTCAGCGTCGACGCGACAGGGCACTTCAATCACCGCGTCTTCGCGCAATTGCGGCACGATCAGATCACCGCCCGCATCCGAGTTGCCCACACCCAGGATCATGCGTGCGCGTGTGCCGGTGGTCAGCGAGTTCATCAAATCGAAGGCGACCTGCTGGTAGCCACCTGCGGCGATGTCTTCGTCACGACGGTTGGCGCGGTCTTCCTCATCACGGGATTCGGCCATGTAGGTCGCTTCGCGCTCGTCATGGACCCTGGTCCATGCGGCTGCGGCATCGTGGTCGCTCGCTCCGGCGGCTTCGTCATAGAAAGCGCTTTGCTGCTTGTCGAGGAATTCGCCGCGTGTAGCCTTTTCCTGCCTGATCCGGGCGACTGATTCGCGGTTGAGGTAGTAGTAGAAGAGGTATTCGTTGGGCAACATTCCCAGTGCGCGCACCCACTCAAAACCGATTGTGCGTGCCTCTTCGATGTGATCCAACGCGGCATCGTCGGCCAACAGGTCAGGCAGACGATCTGTGCCGTCCAGTTCCAGCGACCGCAGCCACCCCAGGTGGTTCAGGCCCACGTAGTCGAATGTGAGACGAGGATCGTCCTGGTCAACCCAGTGATGATCGATGCCTGCCGCCGCGCTGACACGGCGCACCAGTCCGATCGGCGTATCGCAAATACCAATCACACGGGAGCCCAGTTCGCGCCGCATCGCCTGAGTAATGATTCCGGCAGGATTCGTAAAGTTGATGACCCACGCATCGGGAGCCACCTCGCGCACTGCACGAGCCAGTTCCATCGCGATGGGCAGTGTACGGAACGCATAGGCATAGCCACCCACCCCGACCGTTTCCTGTCCGAGGATTCCTTCGGCCAGCGCAACACGCTCGTCAGTGACACGTCCGGCTGTGCCGCCCACTCGTATGGCTGAGAAGACGAAGTTGGCTCCCGTGAGGGCCTGGCGCAGGTCGGTGGAGGCGGTCAGTGTCGGTGGATGGGCGAAATCCATTCCGCGGATGACCGCCATCATGACGTCGAGCCTGCGCTGATCGATGTCATAGAGGGCCACTTCGTCGACGTTCAGGCCGCTATGAGGCCCCTTGCCCTCGCGTGCTGCTGAAAGAACTTCGATGATCTGCGGGACGCGGAATCCGCCTCCGCCTGCAATTACAAGTTTCATGCGCTGATCACTTTCGTGTTTGTTCCCTCAAGCTCTGCCAGTGAGGGGGTGGTGGATATTTCGGCGGTCGTCACAACACCCGTCAAGTCACTGAGATGGCACACGGTCAGCAGGCCTGATCCCGGAAACTTGTCCGATGACGCGACGGCGAAGGTTTGTTCAGAATGCGCGATGATTGATTTCTTGATGGGCACTTCCATTCCGGTCGAATCCATCAAAGCGCCGGAATGGCGGATACCCGAGGTGCCAACGAATGCGATGTCAGCTCTGATTGCCTCCAGTGCATGTTCAGTGAGGCTGCCGACCAGTGACAGGTAGTTTGTTCGCAACACACCACCCAGTACGACAAGCGTTGCTTCACATTCGCCTCGCAGTTCGTCTGCGACAGCCAGGGAGGCAGTGACAACGGTCACGTCGCGATGCCTGAGATGGCGGGCCACCATCACGCCGGTGGTGCCGATGTCGATGAGGACGACCGACTGATCGGGTACGAGGGCTGCAGCTGACCTGCCGATACGATCCTTCTCTTCGGCTGATCGCATAGCAACCGTGGCAAAAGGCAGGTCCTGTGTATCGTGAGGGGATTCGCTCAGGGCTCTAAAGCTGGGTACACCGCCGTGAATTCCGCCGCCGCGCACGCGCGTCAGTGCGCCTTGCTCATCCAGACGGTTCAGGTCGCGCCGAATCGTTGACTCGGAGGTACCGAAGTGCTGTGCCAGATCGGATACTGACATACTGCCGCGGTCATGTACCAAGTCAAGGATTCTGGCACGACGCTGATAAGCCAACATAGTGCCAATTATAACGAAATTCTTTCAATTGTGAGCAATATTGGTCATTTGCAAGCACAATGCGCCGAAATATCGCTACAGTGTGATGAGAACAAGATCACGTTCAGTTCCACATTGGCAAGGAGGCATCCGTGGGCACTGTGTCGTCAGATGGATCAACCTGCGTCATTGGCCCTGTCTTCCTTGACGTTGTCATGTCGGGACTTGCAGGCCCCCCGCGCCCAGGTGAAGAACAATGGGTATCAGGATGCGCCATCACTGCAGGTGGAGCAGCAAACCAGGCCATCGCTATTGCGCGTTTACTTCAGGCGCCTGACACAGACGATTCCTCCCGTCCACGCCTGGTCGCCACTATCGGCCAGGATCGAGCAGGTCATCTGGTGGCCGACATCCTGACCAGTGAAGGTATTGACCTGAGGTGGGCGAGCAGATGTGACCGCCAGAATGTCACGACGTCGCTGGCATTCAACGGTGACCGGGCAATGGTGACCTATGGCTCGGAGAGCGTCTCACTGTTGGCAGATGTCATCCAGGGGGATCACCCGGCCGCCCTCGTCGCTGACATGAATGCGATTAACGCCAACCACGACAGCATTGCTCAGTGGGGTGATGTGTGGGTGCTGGGCGATGTTGGTTGGGACCCAAGCGGGCAGTGGGATATCAACAATCTGCGCGGCCTTGACGTCACCGATGTGTTCACTCCCAACGAGACTGAAGCGATGCGGTACACACGCACCGACAGCGTCGAGGAGGCAGCCCGGGCACTGTCGAAGAAGGTGCCGCTGGTGGTTGTCACCTGCGGGCCGAGGGGAGCTGTCGCCTGCGATGGAACGGACCTGTTCACGGTCCCGGCCCTGGATATCCCTGTTGTTGACCCGACGGGAGCCGGAGACGTGTTCTCAGCGGGCCTGACCTTCGCTCACCATGCGGGGCTCCAACCGCGCGCCGCAGTTTCCCTGGCAATCGCTGCCAGTAACTACACGGTTCGCTTCCCCGGCGGCTCATCCAGCGCGCCGACCGGCTCCGACCTGCACCACTGGGTCACGAGCCTTTCGCGAGACCTCACCAAGGGACTTGACCTGACTTTTCTTGATGTACTCAACGTTTAAATGACACGACCGAAAGGATGTAACACGATGAAGTATTCTTCTCACGGCTCGGCAATGGTTGCCGGACTGGCGTGCCTGGCACTGATGGCGGGGTGTGCTCCCAGCGGCGGAAACGGAGGCCAGACCAGTGGCGACTCCGGCTCCCAGTCGACGGCAGCATCCGAAGTATCAACCGATATTTCGAACGCCCCCGAACAGACGCTTGTGGTGTGGGACCAGGAAGTGCGCGGCGGCCAGAATGAACAGATCGAGCGCCTGAACAAAGCGTTCATGGAGAAGTACCCGAACATCACCATCGAGCGCAACTCCCAGTCCTTTGACGATCTGCAGACCACACTGCGACTGGCTCTGACCGGCGCGGATGCGCCTGACGTTGTGCAGGCCAACAACTCGCGTTCCATGATGGGCCAGTTCGTCCAAGCTGGACAGATCCAGTGCCTCGACCCCTATGTGGAGGCCTACAAGTGGAACGAAACCTTCGCTGAAGGCATCCTGGCGAACTCTTCGTACTCCTCTGATGCCACCAAGTTCGGTGAAGGCTGCGTCTACGGCCTGCCGCAGGTCGGCGAATCAGTGGGGATCTACTACTCGAAGGCCAAGCTCGCTGACCTCGGCCTGAAGGAGCCCACAACCTGGCAGGAACTGGCCGACCAGCTGCCGACCATCAAGGAAGCCGGTGAAACACCGCTGATGCTCGGTAACGTCGAGAAGTGGCCGGGACTGCACGTCTTCGGCGTCGTGCAGGGCGCACATGTGGACGCAGATACCGTGCGTTCGCTCGGCTTCGGTAACGCAGGTGCTTCGTGGAAGACACCGGAAAACGTTGCTGCCGCCACGCAGATCCAGGAATGGGCCAAGAACGGCTTCTTCAACGACGGCTTCAACGGCGCTGACTACGACAGCACTTGGCAGGATTTCGCCGGCGGCAAGGGCGTGTACCTGATTGCCGGTTCATGGCTCGCACCTGACCTGCTCGAAGCGATGGGTGAAGATGTCGGCTTCATGCTGCCGCCAATGGCCGAAGGAATGGATGCGCCGCAGACCACCGGCGGCACCGGATTGCCGTTCGCCATCACGTCAGCCGCGAAGGATGTCAACGTCGCTGCGGCCTACATCGACTTCCTGACGAACGCCGATGCGATGAAGGTTCTGGCTGAAACCGGAAACGTGCCCGTCAACGATACGGCTACCTACGCCGCCAACGAGAAGGGCGTCGTGGCCGATGTCATGAACGCCTTCGACACGTTGACGAACTCCGGCAACGTTCTGCCGTACCTCGACTACGCCACCCCGACCTTCGATCAGGTTCTTGGTGACGCACTGCAGGGACTGCTTGATTCGCAGATCACCCCTGACCAGTTCGTCGACACTCTGGAGACGGCGTACACCGAATTCACCAACCAATAATGCAGCCGGTCGCCCTCGTTCGTCTTTCATGATCAACGAGGGCGACCCGTCCGCTTTTTATATCCGTTCGCGTGTACATTGAGGAGGCTTCGATGACCAACCACACCGGCGGTGCACAGACAGCGACCGCCACCAGTTCACGCCCCGCACGTGGACGCAACAGGTCACGCGCACAGTCACGGTGGGCCATGTCGATTGCTCTGCTGGCACTGCCAGTGCTGGTGTACGGCGCATTCATGCTGTACCCCATCGGTCGCGTCATCACCCTGTCGTTCTACAAGTGGGATGGCCTGGGCGTAGGAACATGGGCAGGGTTCAACAACTACGTCACAACATTCACCGACCCCAGGCTGTTGGACGCCTTTTGGCATGCTCTTGTCCTCATCATTTTCTACGCGGTGTTCCCACTGATCATCGGCCTCGTCCTGGCGACACTGCTGACACGCTCAAGCGTGCGCGGGCTCGGATTTTTCCGAACCGTCGTCTTCCTGCCACAGGTCATCGCCATGGTGGTGCTGGCCATTTCGTGGCGTGAAATTTACGCGCCCGACGGGCTGCTCAACCGTGTGCTCCGGGCGATCGGTCTGGGCGGACTTGCCAGGCCGTGGCTCGGTGACTACTCGACGGCGCTGATCGCCGTGGGCCTGATCGGCACATGGGTGTCCACCGGCCTGGTCACCGTCCTGCTCATGTCCGGAATTGCGCGCATCCCGCGCGAATACTACGAGGCAGCCATGCTTGACGGCGCTGGGTGGTTTCGCCGCTTCTGGTCCGTCACTATTCCAAGCGTGCGTGGTGAAATCCTCGTCTCACTGACCCTGACGGTGATCGCAGCGCTGAAGACATTCGATCTGGTCTACATGACGACATCGGGCGGCCCCGGCACATCCACAACCGTGCCGTCCTACGAGGTCTACAACCAGGCGTTCCGACTCGGACAGGTGGGAACGGCCTCGTCACTGGCGGTCGTACTAACACTGGTGATCTTCCTGATCAATCTGACCATCAACCTGTGGGGGGAAAAGGACCAATGAAAACTTCTCCCGCTGAAAAAGTTGTCAGCTACATCGTGTTGATCTTCTTTGCGCTGCAGTCCCTGATCCCCATTCTGTATGTCCTGTTCCTGTCGTTGAGTTCAGAGAAAATCAACGACTCGTCGTGGGGACACATCGAGAACTTCGCGAAGGCGTGGAGCCAGGGTAAGTTCTCGCTGTACATGAAGAACTCGGCGATGATCGCCGTGGTTGTCGTGACGTCGGCACTGGTGCTCTCACTGATGAGCGGCTACGTGCTCGGCATTTTGCGCCCGCCTGGCTCCAACGTTCTGTTCTACGTGTTCCTCCTGGGCATCATGGTGCCGTCCGAAGCGATCATCCTGCCGTTGTTCTACGATCTTCGCACCCTCGGACTCACCGACACGCTCTGGGCGGTGGCGCTGCCACAGATTGCGCAGTCACTGGCATTCGGCACATTCTGGATGCGCGCGTTTTTCCGCTCAGTTAACCCATCCATCCTGGAGGCTGCCCGGCTTGACGGCGCCGGTGACATCCGAATCCTGTGGTCGATCCTGCTTCCACTGGCACGTCCCGCAATCGTGACTCAGATTGTGCTGACGTTCATGTGGACGTGGAACGACTTCCTGATCCCGCTGGTCATGTCACCGACCGGCAGGGTGCGCACCGCCCCGTTGAGTCTGGCATTCTTCCAGGGCCAGTACACCACCGGATCCACGCTCCTGGCAGCCGGAGCGGTTCTTGTTGCGTTGCCTATGGTGATCCTCTTCCTCGCCCTGCAGCGCAGCTTCATTTCCGGAATGACCGAAGGAGCAGTTAAAGGCTGATATTTGACCGTGATTGTTGAAAAGAACTGGAGAATTTGCAATGAAGCACCTACTCAGATCGGTCGCGCTCGCAGGGGCGTGTGCGCTTCTGGTCCCAGGAATGATGTATGCGACGCCGTCCCTCGCGGCACCCTCGTCTGAGGCACCTGAATGGGCATTCGGCCACGCCCAGACCTCGTCAACCAGTGATCCAACAAAACTCGATGTCTTGGGCGTGTGGGCGCACCCCGATGATGACGCGTCCTTCAGTGCACCGTGTGGCGTGTGGGGTGATCTTGCCGATGTACGCTGCGGCATTATGCTGACCACGCGCGGCGAGGGCGGCTCCAATTCAGTCGGCTCCGAAGCCGGGCCGGACCTGGGCCTGCGACGTGAAAACGAAGACCGTGCGGCGCACGTACGTGACGGCACAGTTGATGTGTACTTCCTTGACCGGGTGGACTTCTTCTACAACACGTCCGCGCCACTGACTCACCAGCTGTGGGACCATGACGAAACGTTACGCCGGGCCACACAGGTTGTGCGTGAGACCCGACCCGAAATCCTAGTGACATGGCCCGCCTCCTTCGACGCAGGTCACGGCAACCACCAGGCCGCCTCGATGTTGGCATGGGAGGTGGCGCAGGCAGCTGCTGATCCCAACCGTTTCCCTGAACAGCTCAGCGGACCCAACGCGGTTCAGCCCTGGCAGGTCAAGAAGGTCACCGAATACGTCTTTGACTTTGGCAACACCACCAAGCTGCCTGATCAGGCCAACTGTCTGGCTGGCTACGCCGGAATCGAGGGACGTCCCTACACCGTGGCCGGAACGTGGACAGGATACGAATCTGAGTACACGTGGGTGGAAGGCAACGTGCAGGGACAGCCTGCCGGAACACCCAAGACCTGGGCACAGGTTGGCAGTGAAAACGCCAAGGCTCACGCCACTCAGGCCCGCCTGATGGAAAAGACCGTTGTCGACAATCGATGCACACGCTTCCTGGTGGGTAGGTCGTGGGTACCGATGCAGGAAAACGGCACCGAAGGTGGCGGCGATGATCGTTCCATCCTCTTCGGCGCATCCCTGCCTGACCCCAGCGGCATGCCACTGGGCACACTGATGTATGGATCACCGGAAGCCCAGATGGTAGCTCCCGGTGAATCGGTCGACGTCACTGTCACGCTCGTGGCTGGCGAGCAGGCAATTCCGGCCGGCGCCTTGTCGATTGACGCCCCCGCGGGGTGGACCGTCAGCGACAAACAGGCAACAGGTGAACTGGCGTCCGGTGACTCAACCGATGTCACGTTCACTGTGACCGCCCCTGACTCCAGTGCCCTCGGCACGATGCGTCTTCCGATCCGTTTCGCCTCAGATTCTGCCGAAATGACGGGCTACAACGAAACCCATGTTGACGTGGTGGCCCCGGTCAACGGCCGCTTCACGCGTGCCGGCAACGCCGCCTACTACGATCAGTGGACCGCGGAATACAACGTCTTTGTCTACGGCCAGTCACCGGCGCGGCGCGCCATCGGTGCAGGTGAATCGATCACGGTTCCCGTGACCGTCACAAACCGTTCCAGTGAAGCGCAAAGTGGCACGGTGGAGCTGACGGTTCCGGAAGGATATGCGCTCAACCAGCCGTCACAATCATTCGATGCGGTCGCACCGGGTAAGACGGCGACGGTGGAGTTCATTCTCACTCACACTGATCCTGCTGCCGTCGGCAACACGATTGACGAGGTCACAGCCACCACAACCGCTGGAACATCGGTTTCGACCGAGAAGCTCGAACTGAATGTCGTGCCGACGACGGTGATCCCCAAGTTGGCGAAGGCCCCTGCTCTGAATGGTGACGCGTCAGCCTACGGCAGCACGCCGATCAGCGTTGCCACACGGTGGGAAGGCGAGGAGTGCTCCTCCGAGGCTGACTGCGGCGGCACGTCACAGGCATGGCTGGGATGGTACGACGATGCGCTGTACGCTCTGGTCGATGTGGTCGACGAGCAGGCCTCAGCGGCGGCAACACCTGACCGCTGCTTCGGTCACTGGTTGGTTGACTCCGTCGAATTCCTGCTCGACCCGCTCGCACCGTCCAACGACACGTCCACCACGTTCAAGCTCGGTGTTTTCCCATTCACTGACGACCCTGACGGCCGGAACGGCAACGGCGCGAACGGCCCATGCTGGTCGCGTGACGCTGACCATCATCAAGGATTCTCCACTGGACCTTTGGCGGAAACTATCGAGGGTGGCCTGAACGCTCCCGGCGTTGAAGTCAAGGCATTTGCCCCTCGTGACGATTCGGGTGCCTACACGGATGGACACTACAAGCTGGAAGTCAAACTGCCGTTGGCAAACCTGCCGGCAGCAATTGGCCCCACGTCCACTGCACCGACCGGAGATCAGGCCAGCAATGCTGTCAACCCGACCTACCTGGGCTTCAACATCACGCCGTACGATTCCGATACGCCTGACTTCGTTGGCCAGACCCGTCTGGCCTGGTCGGCTTTCGGATCTCAGCAGTCTGAGCCGTACCGGTGGGGTCACGCCTACCTGGACGGGTACGAGCCTCCGACGGACCGTTCCCATGAAGCTGGCGATCCCATCATTCCTGACAGCGCGCTGGACAGTATTGATTCACCTCAAACGGTGTTCCAGTCCGCTACACGAGGCGTGCCGATTGCAGGTCTGATGCCCGCCGCCGATGTCACCGTGGCTCCGAGTATCGATGCCGAGGCCATCCGCGTTCCGCTGTCGGGAACTCAGGCCGGCACGGCGCGCGCCTTCCTGTGGAAAGGGGATCCGTCCTTCATTCCGGTGTGGACGTCCAGCTGCGCGAACTCCGCGCACAACTTCGACGCATGTTCACCTGATGACGGGGCAGCGATGCCGTGGCAGCCGAATATGGGTGGCAGGCTCCTGGCCAGCGCTCAGGCCGACGTGGGGAGCACCGACATGACGATCGAGCTGACCGATGAGATTCGCGCAGCACTGGGTACCGACGTTCACCTGCTGGTGTCCTACCGCAACGGTGACACTGTCAACGCGTGGGCCTACCCGCTAGTGGCGAAGAAGGCCGGTGACACGCCCACACCCAAGCCGGATACCGACAAGAAGCCCGGCGATCAGGATGGGCAGCGTGGCGGCGACGCCGATCAAGGCGATCCGAACGCAGCCGGCCGACCAGGTGGCGTCGCACGAACCGGCGCGTCAGGTAGCGCACTCATCATGCTCGCAGCGTTCGGCGTGGCCGGAGCTGCAGGGCTGGCAGCATCGCGGCGGCGACACTAACGCTGATCGCGACGCATTTGAGCAAGGAGGTTGAAGCCGTTCGGCCCGTACCACACGTCGATATCTTCCGGGATGTCATGGAGTGCTTCGGGCCGAAGCGGCGTCAACGTGCCGTGCGACAGCATTTGCTCAAACTGAGTCAGTGATCGGATGGCGATCCCGGCAACACGTTCCGGATATTTGCGGGCAAAGTCCGCATAGATTTCCGGGTCGTGTTGCCCGTCGTCTCCCACCAGGAACCATCGAACGTTCGGAAGTTCAGTGACCAGGCGCTGCAGTTCGCGCCGTTTGTGTTCACGGCCCGAACGGAACCATGTATTGGCGGACGGCCCCCAGTCAGTCATCAGAAATGCTCCCTCAGGGAAGCCCATCCGCCCCAGGAAGTCCCGCATTGCGGGCAACACGTTCCACGCACCGGTCGACAGGTAGATGACGGGAGCGTGCGGCCGGTTAATCGCCTCAGCGTGCTGGTCACCTTCAGCCAGTTCGTTGAGCAGGCGCATCATTCCCGGCACCGACTGACGTGACGAAAAACGATCGACGAGGGCGTGCCGCAGCGCTATTGCCATACGTGGCAGCATCGACACCAGCACCGTGTCATCCAGGTCAGAGACGACCCCGACCCGCTCATTATCACCGATGATGCGGACTTTAACGGCGACGGGCTGGCCGGCACGAATTCTGCCCGAACGCTTCTCACGCTCAGGCGTGTCTTTCCTGTCGGGCTCACTTGCCGTCAAGACAAGATGCTCAATGTAGGACAGGTGGCCGCCAGCCGTTGAGGAAAGACTCTCCGGCACCAGCTGGTACAGTTCCTTACCCGCAGTGACGAACACCTGCTGGCCTGACGGCATGGTGGGGATGGCATTGATGCGCTGAAGAACTGCCCGTTGTTCGCGTGAAAGCTGAGTGCGCAGTCGGCGGTGCTCCGCAGTGGGCGTGACATCGGTGTGCGTATGTTCGTTACGCACGTGATGCAGAATCGGAGCGTCGCCCTCGACAATTCCCAGGTGTGCCACGTCGCCGGCGTGCAGAACCTGAATCCACGCGTCATGCCAGCCGGGCGCAAGTCCATGGTTGCTCAGTGTCAGGTCGATGTAGCCTTCCGCGTTTGCGAAGCAGATGACGCGCGCCTTTCCCACGGTGATCAG
Organism: Actinomyces sp. HMSC065F12; assembly: GCF_001814535.1. Classification (NCBI taxonomy): domain Bacteria; kingdom Bacillati; phylum Actinomycetota; class Actinomycetes; order Actinomycetales; family Actinomycetaceae; genus Actinomyces; species Actinomyces sp. HMSC065F12. The sequence continues at coordinate 10,528 of NZ_KV816946.1, read as the reverse complement.
GGCGGGTTGGCGTGGCACCTGCGCGTCGAAGAACTGTCGCCAGCCGCGCCTTTCGGCCAGCCATCGACGCTGATCATCTGTGCGGCTCATGAGGGCGCGCGCCAAGATGCGCACCTGCGTTGCAGAGCCGTACCCTCCGAATCCGACGACGGAGGGATAGAAGCCGCCGAAGGCCAGTGCATGCGCCAAGCCGGTGGAGGCGAATTCGCTCACCGTATTCACTGCGCGCAACAAAGGCGCGAATGTGGCGCGGGCACCCTGGTTCTCGCGGCGGGCATCCCCTGTGTGCAGGCTGTCGGGTTGATCCCCTGTGTCCGGTTTAATCGTCGGATTCACCTTTCGTGTTGTGCTCACTGAGACGCGAATCAGCCTGCGAGGCGAGGGCGCGAACGGTTACCAGCGTACCAATGAGTTCCGCGGTTGCCCTCCGAACGACTGATTCGCCCACTCGTCCTTCGCGCACCGCGCGCACAATCGGAGCCGTGAAAGTGTCATCCGGGGAGGCCGGAGTGATCCAGTTGGTGCCTGCAGGCACCATCATGTCAACCGGGCACGTGTCGTAGGAGGTCCAATCGGTCATGATCATGCCGCGCCAGCCCCACTCGCCTCGGATAATCGTCTCCAGCAGTTCGGTATCTGCAGCGGTGTGACACCCGTTGACGCCGTTGTAACTGGTCATCAGCGTTGCGGCCGGGTGCACGCCGATCGCGACTTCGAAGGATTTCAAGTACAGTTCACGCAGCGCACGCTCCGGAATCAGCGACTGGTTGCGTTTGCGGGAGGCTTCAGCGTTGTTCGCCAGGAAGTGCTTGTAGCAGGCACCCACTCCCCCGCTTTCCAGGCCTTTCGCAAAATGCCCCGCCATCATGCCAGTCAGATACGGATCTTCCGAAAAGTATTCAGGGTGGCGCCCGCACAGGGGGTGGCGATGCAGATTCATGGCCGGTGCCAGGATCACGTCAATCCGGTTGGCGTGGGCTTCCTGGCCGATCACCCGACCGACTTCCTCAGCAAGATCCACGTCAAATGTGGAGGCGAGGACGACCGTCGTCGGCATCCCGATGTTCGGTTTCCTGATGTTGACACCGGAATTGCCGTCAGCCACTACGAATTCAGGCAGGTCAACGTCCGCGACGGTGGCCATGATGCCGGCAGCGCCTGTCCCTTCCATCCCCCAGTCGTCTCGCGAACACACCAGCAGGCGCACACACTGATCCACGTCGAGCTGTCTGGCCAGGTCAGCTGCCGTGGCGCGCCCTGCCACCACGTCGTCAAATGTGACTGGGGTGTCAGAAGGCAGGGCTTCCTCCAGTCCGTCACGCGAGGGGACATGGCGCACGGGGATAAAACCGGGAGTATCCCTGATTCCGCTGCGCGTGCCCTGAGGCCAGGTGTGGGACGGGTCGCGCCGTGAAAGCGCAGTGACCGGCTCAGGTGCGCGCATTACTGGGTGCCCGTGGGCAAGAACCCGGTCAGCGTCAAGACAGAACTGGCAGGTCTGGCCGGCATCGGCCGCGTCGTGTCCGACAAACAGGGTGTACTCACCTTCCGTCACGATCCAGCTGGACACCTCTTCATCCCACACACTCAGGCGGTCAGCGCCAACGTCCAGGCGCACGACATGTGATTCACCTGGCTCAAGGAGTGGCGTTTTCGCAAATGCCACGAGTTCACGTTCAGGTGTTTCGATCCGCTCATGTGGCTTGCGCACGTAGGCCTGGACGACGTCCCGGCCGGCACGCTCCCCCGTATTCGTCACTGTCACATCGATTTGCGCATGCGGGTGGCCCCCCTCGTCACTGTTGATCGTTGCCGAGGGCGTCAGGTCGAATGTGGTGTAGCTGAGTCCGTAGCCAAATGGGTAGGCCGGCTCGGCGTCGAATGTGGAATAGAAGCGGTAGCCCACATAGATGCCTTCTTCGTACGCCGTGTCGATCCATGTGCGGTGTTCGGCGTTGTAGCGCGTCTTTCCACCTGCACAGTCGTAGAAGTTGACGTCGGCGGGCAGGTCCGCGAGTGCCCGTGGCCACGAATCTGACAGGCGGCCAGAGGGGTTCACTGCGCCCGACAGGACGCGTTCGATGGCGGGGCCGGCCAGCATACCTCCCACTCCTGCAAGGATGAGCGCATCGACCGGGTAGGTGTCCATGAAGGACACGTCAATGGGGTACGGAGTGTTCAAGATGACGACGGTGCGGTCGAACAGGTCGCATACAGTGCGCACGAGCGTGTCCTCGGCGCTGTCAAGTCTGAATTCTGCCTCATCTGAGCTGTTGTCCGTGTTTTCTCCGCAGGGGCGGGTGAGCACGATAATGCCGGTGTCGGACAGTGCGCGGGCGCGATCACGCAGGTCACGTGGTGGCAGATCGTTGGTTCCGGTGCGGTAGAAACAGGCCAGTTCCTCGTTGAGAGTGAACGTGTCGGATGCTTCGATGGCATCACGCAGCCGCACCGTGTAACGCGGGTTGATCCTGCCTGCCCCGACGATGGCGGTGCGGAAGGCGTGCACGCCTGCTCCGAACAGGTTGAGTGTGCCCGAAGGCAGCGGCAACGTGTTGCGCCGGTTTTCCAGCAGGACGATTCCTTCTTCGGCGGCGCGCAGGGCGATGGCGTCGTGGTGTGCGAACGCTGGATCGGGGGCAGTGTCGGGCAGGGTGGTCAGCGTGAAGCTGGTCGGTTCCATCACCGTGCCGTTCAGGTCGCGAAATCCCCGGACCGTGACGCGGTGGCACGTTCCTCGCTGGGTGAGCACGCCGAATACTGTGATCCCCAGGTGGGTCACGCCCCGGATAGCCAGAACGTCAGCCAGCACGTACGGGGTTGGGGAGCCGTCCAGGAAAACATCGCCCGGATGTTCCTTGTCGATCTGCGTGCTGAATGCCAGTGAGACACAGCCTTGAAGGGAGCGGTCCAGCATGAACATCTGGCCGTCGGGATCATCGATATCGACGGTGATTCCCTCGGACGGAATGCGCAGCGTGGGTGCGGACGGTGTTGGAGTGACAGCCATGTCAGGTTCCTTTCACAGGTCAACAGGATCAACAGGATCAACAGGATCTGTCACCAGCTTATCCACGTGCGCTCATGGCGCACACTTTAATGTGGGTCACCCTCACTGTGAGAATCGTTGGAAGTGTGCTCGTCAGGCGTCTGCCCGTTGGAGGCTGGTTCTTGGGAGGCTGGCTCCTCGGGTGAGCTCGAGGCCGTGTCTGAGTCTGCGCCTTCGTCTTTTGGCGAGTCTGCGATCAGTGGTTCGGCTTCAGCGCGCAGCACGTCGCGACGCAACCTGGGCAGTCCGATCAGCATGACCGCGACCATCACCCAGCCAAAGGACACGGTAACGAGGAAGCCGCCGTGAGCGCCGGACGCATCGATCACGCGGCCACCCAGCGTCGCCCCCACCGACACACCGATATTCATTGCCGTGGACATCCACGTCAATCCCTCAGTGAGCTGTGAGGAGGCTACGACTTTCGACACAATCGCATTGACGTTCGTCATGGTCGGCGCGATTGCCAGTCCCGTCACGAGCATTGCCACGCCAAGGGCAAGCAGGGAGTGCGCCAGCAGGAATGTTGACACACCGATGGCGAGTGCCAAGATTCCGATGGCAAAGAGTTTCCACAGCGCAGTGGTCCAGTGGCGAGCACCGTAGAACAGTGCAGCCGTGAACGACCCCATTGCGAAGAAGCCGAGCAGCACACCGGCGAGTTCAGGGTGAGCGTGCTCTTCAGTGAAGGCCACCACTGCCACGTCGTTCGCACCGAACATGACGCCCGCACCGATGAAGGTGAGCACCAGGATGATGATGACAGGGTTGAGCAGGACGGTCGGCTGGCGCACGCCCTTGATTTTCGGAGTCGGGGTCGGCTCGCTGGCGCGCTGCGGAAAGAACCCGATTGAGCCGACGATGATGAAGAACACCGACAAAATCAGACCCGTCCCCGGATGGAGCGCTGTTCCCAGCAGCGTGGCAACGATCGGTCCGATGACAAAGACAACCTCGTCAACTGCAGCTTCAAATGCGTACGCGGTGGTGAGCTGTTTCGGCGTGCGCACCACTTTTGCCCAGCGGGCACGCACCAGTGCACCGGGGGAACCCCACGTTGCGCCGGACAGCCCGGCGAAGATGAACAACACCCACGAAGGGGCGTGCAGGACGGCGGCACCAAACAGTCCGATGGTCGCAAGTGCCGACACCACCAGGGACGGCACCATAATGACAGCCTGGCCGCGTTGATCGACCAGGCGGGCAAGTATCGGGGCGCAGATCGACAAGGAGACGACGGAGATTGCACTGACCGCGCCCGCAAGCGTGTAGTTGCCGTACATGCCTTTGACCAGCAGAATCGTTGAGATTCCCATCAATGACATGGGTGCGCGCAGCACCATACCAGCCAGTGAGAATTTCCATGCCCCTCGGATGCGCAGCAAATCAGCGTAATTCGAGAGCACGATTCACTATCCTAACCGTCTGCAGGCGGGTCAGCACCACCATTTTTGGCCAGATTCGTCACCCAGACGGGTATAGAATCACTGCTCTGCCGGCAAGTTTGCAGGCCGGGCCCGCCTCACCTTCATTCCAATCTTCCGGCAGCGTGCAGCAGCGCCGCATCAAGCCTTACGTGAGTGCTTCGCTCACCACGTCACGCGCAGCGTCCTGAACCTTCGCAAGGTGGTCATCGCCCTTGAACGATTCGGCGTAAATCTTGTACACATCCTCGGTTCCTGACGGGCGGGCAGCAAACCACGCGTAGTCAGTGGTCACCTTCAGGCCGCCGATTGCCGCATCGTTGCCCGGTGCGCGCACCAGTTTCGCGGTAATCGGGTCGCCCGCCAGCTCCGTTGCGCTCACATCGTCAGCAGCCAGGTTCTTCAGCTTGTCTTTCTGCTCCCGGTTCGCGGGCGCATCGACACGCGCGTACGACGAGGCGCCGAAGCGTTCCACCTGCTCAACGTGAATGTGCGAGGGCGACTTGCCTGTCACCGCCATGATTTCCGAGGCGAGCAACGCCAGGATGATGCCGTCCTTGTCGGTGGTCCACACGGTGCCGTCTTTACGCAGGAACGAAGCTCCGGCCGATTCCTCACCGCCGAAGCCCACTGACCCGTCCAACAGTCCGGGCACGAAATACTTGAAGCCCACGGGTACCTCGATCAGCGTGCGATCCAGTGATTGGACAACACGGTCAATAAGGGAGGAGGACACCAGGGTCTTACCGATCGCTGTGGACTCTGACCATCCGGGGCGGTGCGTCAGCAGGTATTCGATGGCGACCGCCAGGTAGTGGTTCGGGTTCATCAGGCCGTCAGCGGTCACAATGCCGTGACGGTCTGAATCTGCATCATTGCCGGTGGCGATGTCGTAGGGGGTGTGCCCGTTGGCATCGGGCGTCATCTGATCACGCAGGGAAGCCATCGCGTAGGGAGATGAACAGTCCATGCGGATCTTGCCGTCCCAGTCCAGCGTCATGAACGACCAGGCCGGGTCGACTTTCGGGTTGACCACCGTCAGGTCCAGATCGTACTGTTCAGCGATTGCCGCCCAGTAGTCCACCGAGGCGCCACCCAGCGGGTCTGCTCCGATGCGGATCTTCGCTTCGCGGATTGCATCCATGTCGATGATCGTGTCGAGCTGGCGCACGTAGTTCGCCAGGAAGTCGAATGTGCCCACACATTCGTGGCTGTACAGGTCAGTGTCGAGGACGCGCGGGATGGAGCGCCATCCTTTTTCAAGGAGCTCGTTGGCTCGCTGCGCGATCCACGAGGTGGCATCCGTGTCAGCCGGGCCACCGTGAGGCGGGTTGTACTTGAAGCCACCGTCGCGCGGCGGATTGTGGGATGGGGTGATGACGATGCCGTCAGCCAGTCCGTCACCACTGGTGCGTAGATTTTCGGGCGCACCGTTCGCATTGAGCACGGCCAGGGACAACGCGGGGGTCGGCGTGTAGGAATGACGCTCGTCAACCTTGATCTGCACGCCTGCAGCGGCAAGCACCTCAACGGCGGTTTTCCATGCAGGCTCGGACAGCGCGTGAGTATCGCGCGCAATGAACAGCGGGCCGTTATATCCCTGGCTTTCGCGATACTCCACGATGGCCGCGGTGATCGCGACGATGTGCGCCTCATTGAATGCGCCATCGAGTGAGGATCCACGGTGCCCGGAAGTTCCGAACACGACGCGTTGGTCCGGATTGCTGACATCCGGCTCAATGTCGTAATACGCGGAAAGAAGTTCTTGAACGTCGATCAGGTCTTCTGGTAGGGCAACTGTGCCAGCTCTTTCATGCATGACTCCAGTGTGTCACTGATCGGTGCCACCTGTCGCCCTATTCCAGCTTTCGGCACGTGCCTACTTGGTTGCCGGATCATCTCCATCAGTGGGATTAATAGGCGTTTCCAGGGAGGATTCACCTGAATCAAGGTTCTCATCAGCAGCAACTGCTCCGCCTGCAGCATCGGTTGCATCAGCGGCGGTGGAGCCTGCCTCGTCAGTGTGTGCCGGCGGAACGACCGGCTTGGCTGCGGCAGCCTGCTCAGCCTGCTGGCGACGCGAATGGCGTGCCCACAGCAACGCGGCGATGGCGAGGACAACCAGCAGGAGGCCAATCAGAACGTACGGCAGTACAGTTGCGCCGGTGTTGGCCAAAGGTGACGACGCGTTGAACGTATTGATGACAGTAGGCATCTGAACTCCACTGAGACGGTAGGCTGAGTACTGATAACAACCACTCTACGACGAAAAGGCAATGACGCGATAGAGGCTCATCAGTGCCATTGGAGGTTAACGAAGACAATGGGTTGGATTGGTTCAGTTGAACACAATAACTGGCTATCGGCACAAATGCGCGCCCTCCTGGAAGAGGCGAAATGCACGATGGCATCCACCGGGTTTGCTCACCTGACCACGGAGGGGGACGCTGACACGACCCGACCAGTGGAGCTCGCGGTCACCTCGCGCATGACCTACGTGTACTCGTTGGGTGTCCTGATGGGAATCCCCGGTTGCCGTCGCTTCGCAGACCACGGGATCCACTGCCTGTCGACACATTTTGTGGATGAGGCTCAGGGCGGCTGGTTCACCGGCCTCACACACGACCTGGATGCTGAGGGCAACGCGGTCCCGTGGGAAGGCCCCTACGCCGACATGAAGTCGCAGTTCCACCACGCGTTCCTGATTCTGGCGGCTTCCGCGGCCACAGTCGCCAACAGGCCCGGCGCGCTTGAACTTCTCAACGCTGCGCTGCACGATCAGGAGCGGTTCTGGCTGGACAAGAACGGGTTGGTGCACGATTCGCTGACCGCTGACCATAAGCCGACCGACCGTCTGCATGCGATGGATTGCCTGCTGCACACCGCCGAGGCTTACCTTTCAGCGGCTGAGGCCACAACCGATCCACTGTGGATTGAACGCGCCGAAGTGATCGCGCAGTTCGTCAACGAGCAGGCGTCGTCTCACAACTGGCGCCTGCCCGAATACTACGACGCGCAATGGAAACCGCTGGATCATGTCCCCTCCGGTTTTGACGACGGTCGGCGCGTGTACACCGGCTACGTCATCGGCCACTCGATGCAGTGGGCGCGCCTGGCTGTCCATATTCGCGCCGCACTGCGCTCGATGGGTCGCCAGCAGCCGGATTACCTGTTCGAAATGGCACAGGAGCTTTTCCACCGCGCCCGCGTTGATGGATGGCGGCGCAACGGAAAGCCCGGTTTCGCACTGACCGTGTCCGCAGATGGCGAGCCTGTGGATACGCACCACCTGCAGTGGGTCGTGTGCGAAGGTGTGTGCGCTGCGCTGGCGATTCGCCGCGCAATGCTCGATGACGGTGTCAACCCTGCTGAGGTGGAGAGCTACGAGCACTGTCACCGTTCCTGGCTCGACTTCATCAACGACTACCTGATCTTGTCTCCTGGCAGGTGGATTCGCGCGCTGGATGAGAACAACGAACCGGCTTCCGAGCCGATCGCCTCACGCCTGGATGTGTACCACGCAATCCAGACATTGTTGATGTCACGCGTGCCGCTGTGGCCGCCGTTTGCCTCGGCAATTTCGCGCGGTCTTCTGGATCATCCGGAGGAAGCACCTACGGATCGGCGTTCGTGGAACATTTTCAAGCATCGCTGGTAGGCCAGTTCGACTATCGCGCGCGGCGCGTGATGCGGGTGGGTCACCCTCGTTCGTCATCATCATTGACGAGGGGACCAGCGCGTTAGTGGTGCCGTGGTGTTGACATCGTTACGTGTTTCACTGCTGTTTCAGATTTTCATCTGCGCGCCCGAACAGGTACACTAGGCGGGCTGGGAGGGCTGACCGAGCGGCCGAAGGTGACGGTCTTGAAAACCGTTGTGTCAGCAATGGCACCAGGGGTTCGAATCCCTTGCCCTCCGCGGGATTTCCCGAAAATGGCGCTTCACCTCGGTGATCACTGTTTTCGGGATTTTTTCCAGCTACGTGCCGCCGCGCCGGGAAGTTTGCCCGGATCGTGAGTCTGCGTATTTGTGGCACGGGCGCAAGCCCGGTAGACTCAAGCGGTACTTGGAGACGTCGCATAGTCCGGTCGAGTGCGCCTCCCTGCTAAGGAGGTAGGGGTTCACGCCCCTCGCGGGTTCAAATCCCGCCGTCTCCGCAAATGCCCCGCTGTTTCGTTGGAACGGCGGGGTTTTTCGTTGGCATGACAGGGTTTCGCTGTAGCTCGTGCCTACGCGTGTGACTGCAAATTACGCCCGGTTTCGGGCCACCTTGAAGGCTTTTTTAGACACACAGTAGTCACAGGCTGAAGCTTGCAGTCGAGGTTGGAGCCGCTGGTCGAGACAGCCGGAGGGCTCCCGATCAGCCACTCAAGGTAGCCTGATGGTTTGCGATCAACCGGTCAAGGTAGAGATCAACCGGTCAAAGTAGCCGGAGGGCTGGCGATCAACCGGTCGAGGCAAGAGAGACCTCGCTAAGAGTCTCATCATGTGAGAACCGCATGATGGTGCCAAAAAGTCGGGGTCTTCCTTCTACACGAGACGTGCATTCAGCGCTCTTACCTTGACCCGTTGACTCAAAAGCCCCTCATCGACCTTGACCCGTTGACGGCACACTCGATCGGAGAGCGATGGTTCGACCACCTGCCGCGCTTCTCCCCACTTGTTTTCACGAGCTGAAACTAGATCCGCAAGAGATTGTTACTCGCACATTGGGACAGACTCCCACGGACTTTTGCCTCAGAGGCAATCAATCATCCGGTGGTGAACCTCGATGGAGTCAAGCGGACGTAAATTGCTCGACCTCCTCAACTGAAACTCACGAGAGTTAATCGACTTTGACCTGCCTCCTTGCGTTGGGCAGGTCGCATGCGGCATCGAACATCCAACAGCTCCCGTATCACGCGACATACGGGAAACAACTCTTCGAGATGACAAACCAATAAGGTAGCAACCTTCGGCAAACACTGATACCGCGCACGGAGCGAGAACTCTCCCCAAGATTCAGCGACGTTGGCACGCTCATCACCGCGATGGCTTTTGTATGTATGACGAAATGCGATCTTTGAAGGCCACGTTCCACGCTCTGGGTTCGCTGCAAGTTCTGTTGTAACGACAGGCATTCGGTCGCGCCACAAATATCTGAGTCTAAGTTAACCAGCCAATTTTTTGCGTTCTCTCACCAGGCGGTTTTCGATGATCCGGTCGAGGTCTTCTTGAATGGTGACCGGTTTGAATCCGCCTGTGTTTTCTTCCGAAACATCGGTGTTGCCCTCGCTGGGCGCGGTTGAATCAGACATGGTCTGTTCCTTTCTTCCCGTTTATGGCTCGTCAGCCTTGTTGGTCCAGCCAATGGTCTCCGGGCTGTTTACGGAGCGCCACAAGGGGGCATAACAAAACCCCGCACGGTCAAACCAATGCGGGGCAAAATTCTGAAAGGTTAAATGCGGCCTATCGCTTTTAGACTGCGTTCAACATGCTGATCCCAAGTTTCCTTACTTGGATCATAGTTCCACGGAGCGGAGGCTACCTCGTCAGTAACAACCGTCAATCCGAGGCTACGCAAGCCGGCGAGAATCTCTTGCGGCTCATGACGAGAATCCACCCAAATCTCAGTCTCATAGCCTGGATAAGCAGAAGTACCACACGTCCACGCCACATCACGCAAAACCGGCGCAAGTTCTTTCTCTCGCGCATACTCAACACAATGATAAATAGCTTCAGGAACGGATCCACTCAAGGTACTCACCCCCGTCTCCAACGATAATTATAAGTTTGTCGAGCTCTGCTCCAGATTGCCATAAGGCTGTTTTCGTTATATTGCGTGCATCTTCTAAAGGAAGAGACTCCAGACTCTTATACATGACGAAACGAGATTGCCTTGCGCCTCGTCTTATCTGATCACACGCTGACAGAAAGCGAGTTAATGCCCGGATTGTGTGTACGTGGTGTTGGTTTTTGTTCGGTGTGTCAGGGGTTTGAGCGCTGTGTGCATGCTTTGAAAGCATGTATGGTCCATGGTGGTAGAAATCGGCCGCGTTGTGGTGTATGCGGCCAC
>NZ_KV816945.1:0-111889 GCF_001814535.1 Actinomyces sp. HMSC065F12 | reverse complement strand
ACCGACCACGCCGAAAAAACCCACGGACACTAACCAAACAGAGAAACCACAAAGTAAACCGAGAAAACACCAGCTCATTCAAGAAAGATAACCGCCTCGACATCGCAATCGGTACTTCCTTGAAAGAGACAGTGACTGAGCGGGGAGGGAGTCGCCAGACCACACAATGAATCTCTCTCGCGCACCTTAAGCTTTCCCTCACCGCACAAGCTCTCCTTCACCGCACAAGGAAATTCGCCACTCCACAACGAGGAGCCTCCACCACACCGCTTAAGGCAACTCGCCCAGTCGCGGAGGAAATACTCCCCTCAGCGCACAAAAAGCCTCACCACACCGTAACGAGGGACCTCATCACACCGTGCAAGGCACCACACCGCGCCATAAAAAGAAGCGGCTGGTGCAAGCCCGCCGCAATTCGCGGGCTTACACCAGCCACCTGAGGTTAACGGTCAGTTCTGGCCGTGGAACGGAATTCCGAAATCGATCGAGTCGAGCGAGGCCAGGAAGGACTCAGGAACTTCTCCATCCTGGAAATCCAGTTCGGAATAGTTCGCATCGGCCATTGCCTCAGCAGTGGGCTCCACGACAACCTGGTTGTAGCGAGCCAGGCCGGTGCCGGCCGGGATCAACTTTCCGAGGATGACGTTCTCCTTCAGACCCACCAGGTGATCAACCTTGCCGTTCATGGCGGCTTCGGTCAGGACCTTTGTGGTCTCCTGGAAGGACGCAGCCGACAGCCACGAATCCGTTGCCAACGACGCCTTGGTGATACCCATCAGCATCTGGCGACCTGACGCGGGCTGACCGCCCTCGGCGGCAACTCGACGGTTGGCCGACAAGTACGCTGAACGATCCACCAGCTGACCCGGCATGAACGAGGTGTCGCCCGGCTCCAGAATAGTGATCTTGCGCAGCATCTGGCGCACGATGACCTCGATGTGCTTGGCGTGAATACCCACACCCTGATCGCGGTAGACCTTCTGCACCTCATCAACCAGCTGCTTCTGAGCCACATTGCGGCCCATAATACGCAGGACCTCCTTGGGATCCAACTGGCCTTCAGTCAACGGGGTTCCAGCTTCGATGTGGTCGCCCTCGTTCACCAGGAGTTTCTGGCGACGAGTCACCTCGATGATTGAATCCTCACGGCCATCATCGCGAGTGATCACGATCTTGCGTGAACCGGGATCTTCGTCGTCAATATGGACGCGACCGGCGGCCTCGTTCATCTTGGCTTCAATCTTCGGGCTGCGCGCCTCGAAGAGCTCCTGAACACGCGGCAGACCCTGGGTAATGTCAGCAGCCGACGCAGCACCACCGGTGTGGAACGTACGCATCGTCAGCTGGGTACCAGGCTCACCAATCGACTGAGCTGCGATAATACCGACAGCTTCACCGATCGAGACGCGCTTACCGGTGGCCAGCGAACGGCCGTAGCAGCTGGCGCACACGCCCACCGCCGACTCACAGGTCAGCACGGAACGGGTCGTCACCTCGGTCACACCGGCGGCAACCATCTGAGCAATCAGGTCATCACCAATGTCGGTGCCAGCCTCCGCCACGACAGTGCCATCTTCACCCACCGCATCGCGGGCAAGCGTACGGGCGTACGCAGTAGTCTCAACCGCTTCAACGGCTTCCCACTCGTCAAACTCGTTCTTGCGGGCGATCGGCACGCGAATGCCGGCGCGGGTACCGCAGTCCTCTTCACGCACAATCACGTCCTGCGACACGTCGACCAGACGGCGGGTCAGGTAACCAGATTCGGCGGTACGAAGAGCGGTATCAGCCAGACCCTTACGAGCGCCGTGAGTTGCGATGAAGTACTCCAGAACCGTCAGGCCTTCACGGTAGTTTGCCTTAATCGGACGCTCAATGAGCTTCTGCTTCGGGTCAGACACCAGGCCACGCATACCGGCGATCTGCTGGACCTGGCTCCAGTTACCACGAGCACCCGACGACACCATGCGGTAGACGGTGTTGCGCGCATCGAAGTTCTGACGCATGTCGTCAGCAACTTCCTCAGTGCACTTCAGCCACAGCTTGACCAGTTCCTCGTACCGGGTTTCTTCCAGGATGATACCGGTGTCGAACTGGTCCTGAATCTCCGCAGCTTTGGCTTCGTAACGCGCCAGGATTTCTTCCTTGCGGTCTGACGCTTGAATGTCAGAGAACGCGATTGTGATGCCAGACCAAGTTGACCAGTGGAAACCGGCAGCTTTCAGTGCGTCCAGAGATTCGGCGACGAGGACGTTCGGGTAACGCTCCGTCAATGTGTTAACGATCGTTCCCAGCTGCTTCTTACCCACAACGTAGTTGACGAACGGGTAGTCGACCGGCAGAGTCTCGTTGAAGATCGCGCGCCCCAGCGAGGTTTCCAGCAGGATCGGATCGCCCTCTTCCCAGTTCTCCGGGACTTCCCAGCCCTTGGGCGGCACAATGTCGGTGAAGCGGATCCGTGCACGGGCATTCAGATCCAGTTCGCCACGATCAAACGCCATACGTGCCTCAGCCACTGACGAATAGCACGGCACAACCGGCTCACCGTTTTCATCAGTCGCCACCTCAACAGCCGGATCAGGATCACTGGTCAGGTGGAACAGACCAATGATCATGTCCTGCGACGGCATTGCAACAGGGCGACCGTCGGAAGGCTTGAGGATGTTGTTCGTCGACAACATCAGGATGCGTGCCTCAGCCTGAGCCTCAGCACCCAGCGGGAGGTGGACTGCCATCTGGTCACCGTCAAAGTCAGCGTTGAACGCGCCACAGGCCAGCGGGTGCAGCTGAATAGCTTTACCTTCAATCAGCTGCGGTTCGAAGGCCTGAATGCCCAAGCGGTGCAGTGTAGGTGCGCGGTTCAGCAGCACCGGGTGCTCACGAATAACGTCGTCGAGGACGTCCCACACCTCGGGGCGCTGGCGCTCAACCTTACGCTTGGCTGCCTTGACGTTCTGCGCGAACGACTTCTCAACCAGGCGCTTCATCACGAATGGCTTGAACAGTTCCAGAGCCATCTGCTTGGGCAGACCGCACTGGTGCAGTTTCAGCTGCGGGCCCACCACGATGACCGAACGGCCCGAGTAGTCCACGCGCTTACCGAGCAGGTTTTGACGGAAACGACCCTGCTTACCCTTGAGCATGTCAGAGATCGACTTCAGCGGGCGGTTACCAGGACCGGCCACGGGGCGGCCACGACGGCCGTTGTCGAACAGGGCGTCCACAGACTCCTGCAGCATGCGCTTTTCGTTGTTGACAATGATCTCGGGCGCACCCAGCTCCAGCAGCCTCTTCAGGCGCGTGTTGCGGTTGATGACGCGACGGTACAGATCGTTCAGGTCCGAGGTCGCAAAGCGGCCACCGTCCAGCTGAACCATCGGGCGCAGATCCGGCGGGATGACGGGGATAGCGGTCAGCACCATCGACTCCGGCTTGTTACCGGTTTGCACAAAGGCGTTGACGACCTTCAGGCGCTTGATCGCCCGGGTCTTGCGCGGGCCCGACTCGTTGGCGATCGTGTTGCGCAGGTTCTCCACTTCGGCATCCAGGTCGAAGGTCTGCAGACGCTTCTGAATGGCGGCTGCACCCATATCGCCCTTGAAGTACGTGCCGTAACGCAGCTGCATGGCGCGGTACAGGCGCTCGTCACCTTCCAGGTCACCAACCTTGAGGTCGCGGAAACGCTCCCACACGGTCTCCAGCTGTTCCAGGTCGCGGTCGAAACGGCGGCGAATCTGCCCCATTTCGCGTTCCCCTGCCTTGCGTTCACGGTCGCGATCGGCAGCTTTGGCGCCATCGGCTTCCATTTGTGCCAAGGTCTGCTCCAGCTTTTCGGCGCGCTGGTTGATCGCGTCGTCACGCTGAGACTCCAGGTGGCCCTTTTCAACTTCGAGCTCGCTGCGCAGGTCGGCAAGGTCCTCGTCGCGACCCTTTTCGTCAACCTCGGTGATCATGTAGGCAGCGAAGTAGATAACCTTTTCGAGGTCCTTCGGAGCCAGGTCCAGGACGTATCCGAGGCGTGAGGGCACGCCTTTGAAGTACCAGATGTGCGTGACAGGCGCTGCCAGGTCGATATGACCCATGCGCTCGCGACGCACCTTCGAGCGTGTGACTTCGACGCCACACTTTTCACACACGATGCCCTTGTAGCGCACGCGCTTGTACTTGCCACACGCACATTCCCAGTCGCGGGTCGGACCAAAAATCTGTTCACCGAACAAGCCGTCGCGCTCAGGCTTGAGGGTGCGGTAGTTAATCGTTTCGGGCTTTTTTACCTCGCCGTGGGACCATCCTGAGATGTCATCTGTCGTTGCCAGGGTGATCTTGAGGCTGTCGAACGTCTTAGCGTCGATCAAGGTCTCGCTCCTTGCATTAGTTCGTCGGTTCCAGCGTAAGTGGTCTGCTCAAGCCCGCCGCTGGAGGGGCTGAGGTTCCCCGCAAGCGCGTCGCCCTCGTTCGTCGTCTTGATTGACGAGGGCGACCTGTGCGCCGCGGAACCGACTGAGTTAAATGGCGTCAATGGTTGCTGCTGCGTTCGGACGGGCATCCAAGGTGATGCCCATATCCTCTTGCGCATCGTACGATTCGTCCTCGTCGCGCAGGTCAATCGGGTTGCCTGCCGCGTCGAGTGCTTCAACGTTCAAGCACAGCGAGCGCATTTCCTGGATGAGGACCCTGAAGGACTCTGGAATACCAGGTTCCGGGATGTCTTCACCCTTGACAATGGCTTCGTAGACCTTGACACGTCCAACGGTGTCGTCCGACTTGATGGTGAGCAGCTCCTGGAGGGCGTAGGCGGCACCGTAGGCCTCCAGTGCCCACACCTCCATCTCGCCGAAGCGCTGGCCACCGAACTGGGCTTTACCACCCAGCGGCTGCTGCGTAATCATCGAGTACGGGCCGGTTGAACGGGCATGAATCTTGTCGTCAACCAAGTGGTGCAGCTTGAGCATGTAGGCGTACCCCACTGCGATGGGGTACGGGAACGGTTCACCCGAACGGCCATCAAACAGCTGAGCTTTACCTTCATCGTTGGTCAAGCGCTCTCCATCGCGGTTGGGACGAACTGAACGCAGCAGGCCTTGCAGCTCCTCTGCTTCCAGACCGTCGAACACGGGGGTTGCAACCAAGGAGCCGGGCTCGGCGCTGATGCCGTTCTCAGGCAGGAACTTCGTCCAGTCTTCGCCAGCTTCCTTCGCCTTCGTGGCATCCCAACCCTGGTGGGCCAGCCAGCCGAGGTGGTACTCGAGCACCTGACCGACGTTCATACGTCCAGGAACACCCAGCGGATTCAAGATGATGTCCACAGGTGTGCCATCTTCCAGGAACGGCATGTCTTCGACAGGCAGAATCTTGGAGACGACGCCCTTGTTTCCGTGACGGCCAGCCATCTTGTCACCAATGGTGATCTTGCGGCGCTGAGCCACGTACACACGCACCGTCTGGCGCACGCCGGGGTTCAGATCGTCTTCTTCGTCATTGAACTCGCGCACGCCAATGACGATGCCCTCTTCACCGTGTGGGACACGCAGGCAGGTGTCGCGCACTTCGCGCGCCTTCTCACCGAAGATGGCGCGCAGCAGGCGCTCCTCACTGGTCAGTTCGGTTTCACCCTTCGGGGTGACCTTGCCGACCAAGATGTCGCCGGCCTGAACCTCAGCACCGATGCGGATGATGCCGCGTTCGTCAAGGTCAGCCAGTGATTCCTCGGACACGTTCGGAATGTCGCGCGTGATTTCCTCGTCGCCCAGCTTCGTTTCGCGGGCGTCAACCTCGTACTCCTCAATATGGATGGAGGTCAGGACGTCATCCTGCACGACGCGGCGTGACAGAATCACGGCATCCTCGTAGTTCAGGCCTTCCCACGACATGTAGGCGACCAGCAGGTTCTTTCCGAGGGCGACTTCACCGTTGTCGGTGGCCGGGCCATCAGCCAGAACGTCTGCTTCTTCAACGCGTTGGCCTTCCTCGACAATGACACGCTGGTTCGTGCAGTTGCCGGGGTTGGAGCGTTCAAACTTTTCGAGTCGGTAGGTGTCGCGGCCACCCTCGTCAGTTTCAACGACGATCAAGTCGGCGCTGACCTCGGTGACGACGCCGGCGCGCTCAGCGATCACCATTTCGCCTGAGTCCTGAGCGGCGCGGCGTTCCATGCCGGTGCCGACCAGTGGGGCTTCGGTGCGCAGCAACGGGACAGCCTGGCGCTGCATGTTCGCGCCCATCAGGGCTCGGTTGGCGTCATCGTGCTCGAGGAACGGGATGAACGCGGTGGCAACAGAGACCATCTGACGTGCAGAAACGTCCATGTAGTCAACGTCGTCGCGTGCAACGAGCAACGGGTCTTCGCCGGAGAGACGGCACAGAACCATCTCTTCGGCAAAAGTGTTGTCCTCCGTCAGCGGCGATGATGCCTGAGCGATGTAGTGGCCGTTCTCGTCATCAGCGGTCAGGTACTCGACCTCGTCGGTGACGTGGCCGTCACGCACCACGCGGTACGGCGTCTCGATGAAACCGAAGGGGTTGATGCGCGCGAACGTCGCCATCGTGCCGATCAGACCAATGTTTGGGCCTTCAGGGGTTTCAATCGGGCACATGCGTCCGTAGTGCGACGGGTGAACGTCACGGACCTCCATGCCGGCACGGTCACGCGACAGACCGCCAGGGCCCAGTGCCGACAGGCGGCGCTTGTGCGTCAAACCGGCTAGCGGGTTGTTCTGATCCATGAACTGTGACAGCTGGGATGTTCCGAAGAACTCCTTGATCGCTGCGACAACGGGGCGGATATTGATCAGCGACTGAGGCGTGATCGAATCGGCTTCCTGCGTTGTCATGCGTTCACGCACGGTGCGTTCCATGCGCGCCAGGCCGGTACGCACTTGCGACTGGATCAGTTCGCCCACCGCGCGGATACGACGGTTACCAAAGTGGTCAATATCGTCCGACTCAACGCTGACTTCCACGGCTTTGCCGCCACGCACGCCGGTGAACGTCTTGTCACCCTTATGCATCGAGAGCATGTATTTGATGGTCGTGACGATGTCTTCCAGCGTCAGAACGGAGGTACGAGGATCCGCATCCAGAGCCAGCTTCTTGTTGATCTTGTAGCGGCCAACCTTCGCCAGGTCGTAGCGCTTGGAATCGAAGTAGAAGTTGTTCAGCAGTGTCTGAGCTGCGTCGACGACTGCGGGCTCACCGGGGCGAATCTTGCGGTAGATATCCAGGAGAGCTTCCTCCTGGGTGTCGACCGTGTCCTTCTCAAGGGTTTCCAGCAAAACCGGGTAGTCCGCGAACTGTTCACGGATCTCAGCTTCGGTCATGCCGATAGCCTTGAGGAAGTGAGTCACCGACTGCTTACGCTTGCGGTCGATACGCACACCCACTGCGTCACGCTTGTCGATCTCGAATTCGAGCCAGGCACCGCGGCTGGGGATGACTTTGGCTCCGAAGATTTCCTTATCGGAGGAGCGGTCAGATGTGCGCTCGAAGTACACGCCAGGCGAGCGGACCAGCTGGGAGACGACGACGCGCTCCGTGCCGTTAATGATGAAAGTGCCGCGCTTGGTCATCAGGGGGAAGTCACCCATGAAGACGGTCTGCGACTTGATTTCGCCGGTCATGTAATTCATGAACTCGGCGGTGACGTACATCGGTGCTGAGTACGTGTAATCCTTGGCCTTTGCCTCTTCGACCGAGTACTTCGGGCGTTCGAGTCGATGGTCGCGGAATGACAATGACATGGTTTGTGCGACGTCTTCAATCGGCGAGATCTCCTGGAAGATTTCTTCCAGCCCGGAAACGTCCGGCACGTCGAATCCGCCTGAAGCTTTCGCAGCCTCAACGCGTTGTTTCCAATTGTCGTTCCCCAGAAGCCAGTCGAAGCTCTGAATCTGCAGACCCAGCAGGTTCGGGGCCTGCAAAGGTTCGCGAAGCTTCGCAAATGAGATACGGTTCCTGGGCTGATGTGCAGTGGTGCTACTGGCAGCCAAAGGGTGTCCTTCCCTGCAGTCGGTGAGTGCGCGCTCCCGCCTGCCGCCCCTATCTGATACTGTGTCGCTAGCACACTTAGCGCTGGTCTCGCGTGCGGGCACAGCTCACCTCGGGCGTCATCAGGCGCAAATAGTTATGTTAGAATCCTTCGCCGCCGTCGGCAAGGGGTATGCGCGAAGCTGTGCCCAATCTCACGGACCCCACCGCCGTGTTGCTTGGGGCCTGACCGGCGCTTTCACTTTTCTCTGCCCCTCCCGTTCACTGTTCTTTGCCCCCGTCTACTTTTCTCTGTCCCTCCCCTTCACTGTTTTCCACCCTTTCCATTCGCTGTTTCTGCCCTTTCCGTCTGGCTGGTTGTTGCCGGCGGCTGGTCGCCGTCTTTTCCCAGCCCCGAGTGCCGCCTCTCCCTCTCCCCCTCTCCCTCTCTCCTCCTCTCCCTCCGCTTCCCTTCTGTCGATCTCGACCGGTTCTCTTCGCAATTGACGAGGGCACCCATCCGTTTATGCAGGTCGCAGGCGCGGACGTGCAATGACACCCGAACTGAGTGCGCTGAGATCGACAGATGGGTGAATCGAAGGGAGGAAGTCAAGATCGACGGTCGGGTAAATGAGGGGAGAAAGTCGAGATCGACAGACGGGAATAGTACGGAAGGGGGTGGTGAGAGAAAGCGAGCACGGGAACGAACGGCGAACCGAATTAGGAACCGCTCGCCAGGTGCTCAATACACGCGAGCCAGCAGACACCAGGCCCTACCGGCCGCCGCCAAGGATGTCGCGAATACAAGCAGACAGCAGCACTGACTTCGGGTCCAGTCCGCCAGGCTCGTTCATGCGGCGCACATTGTATCCGAATGCCAAGCCGTAGAACGGATCAGCAAAGCCCAACGCTCCGCCCGCACCGTCGTGCCCGATAGCCTGATAGGAGCCAAACGGGAACATACCATTGGGCTTTTGAAACACCCGAGCAAAGCACATGACGTTTTGCAGCACTCGATCCATCCCGAACACCTGCTGCGTTCCCATTAGTTTCACCGTGTCAGGCGTTAAGAACGGCTCAGACAGATCATGGCGTGGGTTTCCCTCGTCAATTCGTGAAACAGAACAGTCGTTGAGACCGGTGACAGCTGCTGCGTACAGGCGAGCCAGGCCGCGAGCGGAACCGACCCCACCTGTCGACGCAACGCCGGCGGCACGAATATGGCGGTGGTTCGGTGTGGGTGTGTTGTCTGGCTCAATGACGCCGCCACCGAGTGCGGACAGCGCGCCAAGCGAATCTCCGAGCTCGCACTGGCCTACCGCTGCCGCAAGCTCATCAGCGCTGACAGGCCCGGCGCCAGGATCGTCGGACAGAGCGGCCGTTCCCGGAACCCGTTCGCCACGCTTGTCACGTTCCGCCAGGGCTTTCTCGAAGGGAAGAGACGGCAGGATGGGTTCGTAGCGATCATCTTCCGATTCAGGAAAGCCGATATAGAAGTCAATGTCACGTGGGGCACGAACCTCACGCTCGTAATGGGTTTGCAGGTCCTCGCCGGCGACTCGACGGAAAAGTTCCTCCATCAGCGGTCCGATCGTGCGGCCGTGGTAGCCAAACGCCGTGCCCGGGCGCCACAGCGGTGACATGGCTGCCAACTTTGCCGCCATCCCGCGCGAGTCATAGGGCACATCCATCAAACGCATCGATTCTTCGCCAAGCAGTCCCGCCTGATGGGACAGCATTTGACTGACTGTAATCTGGTCTTTGCCACAGGCGGCAAACTCCGGCCAGTAATACGCAACTCGCTGCTCAAGATCCAAGTCACCTGAGTCAACCAAGCGCGCCAAGGTCAGTGCGGAAGCACCTTTTGTTGCCGAGAAAAACCCTGTAACCGTCTGCCCATCCATGAGACCGCCGCCCCATAAGTCAACGATCTTGTCACCGTTGACGTAGGCGCACACCTGAGCAGAGTAGGTGGGATCGCGCTGGAGCATGCGTGCGAAAAGAGTCTTGACCGACTCGAATCGTTCGTCGACCCAGCCGTGCACCTCTCCGGCGCGGCGCGGCTCATCCGCGTCGATGTCACGTGCGGCTGCATCTGTCCGGCTGTTCATTTCCGTATTCATGGCACTCTCCTTTGCGCGCTTGCACTGTCAGTTTCTCGCAGGTTCACCGCCGCTGCCACCGCTACCGCCGCACGGGCCGATCCGCATACCGCCCTTCGCTCCCTCACACCCCTCGTCCCCCATCTGTCGATTTCAACGGGTCTGAGTGACCTATTGCCGAGCAGACTCCGCTCCTTTTGCAGGTCAGAAGCTCGCGAGCATATACGGCGTGTCTGCAAACGAAGTGAGATCGACAGTTGGGGAATGGAATGGAGGGCGGAGTTGAAGCTGCCGCCTTTGCCGAGAGCTTCGGGAGCACAGAAAACCCGCATACCTGCAATTACACGACGCACCAGTCGCGGCTTGGCGCCCCAGTACACATCCTGCCCCCACACAGCGAGGATGCAGACGGCGAGATCTTCAGTGCCCCCAGCGCGCGTACTGATCTTCAATGACATCCTTGCCGTCACGCCACCACGATTCATGTGAGCGATACCAGGCGATCACCTCAGCCAGCCCCGCTTCAAAATCCCTCTTTTCCGGCTCCCACCCAAGATCCCGGCGCAGTTTGCTCGCATCCAGCGCGTATCGGCGATCATGGCCGGGCCGATCCCCGACCCAGTCGAAGTCATCCTCGTCCCTGCCCATGAGGCGCAAGATCGAGCGTAAAACGTCAAAGTTGGAACGCTCCCCTTCGGCGGAAATCAGGTATGTTTCTCCGGGTATGCCGCGACACAGGATCTGCCAAACGGCCGCCGAATGGTCGTCGACATGGATCCAGTCGCGAACGTTTCGTCCATCGCCGTACAGCTTGGCGCGCCGGCCGGTCAAAATGTTCGTGATCTGTCGAGGAATGAATTTCTCAATGTGTTGATATGGTCCGTAGTTGTTCGAGCTGTTCGAAATTGTCACCCGGACACCGAAGGTGCGAAACCATGCGCATGCCAGCAGGTCAGACGAGGCTTTGCTGGCGCTGTAAGGGCTTGACGGCTTCACAGGTGATTCTTCAGTGAATCGCATGGAATCATCGAGAGCCAGGTCGCCGTACACTTCGTCGGTGCTGACGTGATGAAAGCGCCGCTCATGGTGCCGGCATGCCTCCAGCAGTCTGTAGGTGCCTGAAATGTTAGTGTGGATGAAAGGCTCGGGGTCAGCAATCGATTTGTCATTGTGGCTTTCGGCGGCAAAGTTCACGACGGCCTCGTGGTCAGCGACCAGGGATTCAACCAGCTCCTCGTCACAGATATCCCCAACGACGAGGGCGACTCTGCCGGGCGGCAAACCATCAAGATTGTGCCGGTTCGCGGCATAGGTCAACTTGTCGAGCACCGTGATGCGAATATGAGGATCGCGTTCGAGTGCGAATCGCACAAAGTTACTGCCGACGAAACCGCAGCCACCGGTGACCAGCAGGGAGTTCATGGTGTCCGACATGGATCCTCCTTTCCCCTCGTCAATTGTCACACGGAAAGCACTCCCACTCGGAGCAGCGGGGCGCGGCATTCGCGTGCAGACATCGCGGCCGGGCGGCTAGCGTGCAGACATCACGGTTGCGGGGCTCGCGCGTCACCGCCTGCCCACACTGCGCACAGTGGCCACACCGCCCATATACAAGTGTCGCGGCCCAGCTGATGCTGAACCGCGACAACTTGATATGCGCTTAAGCTAGCGCGAGGGTTTCAAGTGAAATCACTTGAGGGTGACGGTGCCGCCAGCCTCTTCGATCTCTGCCTTGGCCTTCTCGGCGTCTTCCTTGGAAGCGTTCTCGAAGATGGTCGACGGTGCGCCGTCAACCAGGCCCTTGGCGTCCTTCAGGCCGAGGCCGGTGAGGGACTTGACAGCCTTGATAACGGCAACCTTCTTGTCGCCGGCTGCTTCGAGGACAACCTCGAACTCGGTCTTTTCCTCAGCTGCTGCTTCTTCACCGGCAGCGGCTGGTGCTGCAACAACGGCGGCGGCCGGTGCGGCAGCCTCAACGTCGAAGACCTCTTCGAACTGCTTGACGAAATCGGACAGCTCGATCAGGGTCATTTCCTTGAAAGCTTCGATGAGCTCATCTGCGGAGAGCTTAGCCATGAGTGGCATCCTTCCTTGTTTGGCCTGCTACGCGAGCAGATTACGTTGTGTAAATGAGTCCGGGTGCATGGCGGTGAGGCCAGTAACCCGGGGCCTGTCGCGTCAGGCCGCTTGCTCCTGCTTGTCGCGAAGAGCATCGATTGTGCGCACAGCCTTGGTGGGCAGTGCATTGAATGCGTACGCAGCCTGGGAGAGCTTCGCCTTGAGGGCACCTGCAGCCTTGGCCAGCAGGACCTCGCGGGATTCCAGATCAGCAAGCTTCTTGACGGCGTCAGCATCGAGTGCGACACCATCCATAGCGCCAGACTTCAAAACCAGCGCCGGGTTATCCTTGGCAAAATCACGCAGCGTCTTGGCGGCCTCAACCGGCTCACCGCTGACGAATGCAATAGCTGTCGGGCCCTTCAGGTCGTCCTCGAGGAAATCGAATCCGACTTCGCGGGCCGCCAGCCGTGCCAGCGTGTTCTTCACCACGGCGTAGCTCACGTCATTGCCCAAACCGCGACGCAGCTCCTTGAGCTGTGCAACGGTCAGACCGCGATACTCAGTCAGCAGCACGGCATCCGAGTTGCGGAACTTCTCCGTCAGCTCGGCGACAACTGCCTCCTTGTCAGACCTCGCCATGGTCCTCCTTCCGAAAAGTCAGCCGCCGTACCCACGAAAAAGCCCGACACGCAGGTTCGTGTCGGGCTTGCACCACGCTTGTCCAGGTTTCCGCAAGGGAGCTGTCCAAGTCACGTTACCTGCGTCGGTCGCTCTTGCGCTTCGATCTACTGTCAGTAGATGTCCGACGGTCTTTGGCTGTTCCACTATACCAAGATCGATGTGCGGCCTCTACTGTGCGCTGTGTGCAACAAAGCACGTTTGCGTGCCGCTATTTATTCCCGCCCTTATGCCTCTGGCATCCTGCACATTCCCACGTGTTCTCCTCTCGCTTTTTCTCGCCGTTCTCTCCGCTCGCTCTCTTAGCTCCCCTCGGCATCCCTCTTGGCCTGCTCTCGACCTGCTCCTCGGCCTTCCTCTCCGCCTTCCCTCATCTTCCCCCCCTCCCCCTCATCCTGTCCGCATTAATCCCCAACTGTCGATCTGGAGCTCCCGTTATCGTCCTAATTGACGAGGGAGGCCCACACCTTCCGCGAATAACACTCTCTGACCAGTGAAAACGTTCGTCAGTGTTGAAAGCCAGTAATCCAGCCCGCCTTCTTGGTCCATCGAGATCGACAGTTGGGATTGGTAGGGGTGGGTGGGCTTCGGGAAAAGGGGGCTGCCGAGAGTAAGACGAAATGCGGATGAGACCGGACGCGGAAAAGGTGGCACGCAACGAAGACGTTCCACTAGAGAGTCGCCATTTGCTGAAGTCGGCTCAGGTCAAAATGCCATGCGCTGGAGACTGCGTGCTAGAAAGGGGCCGCGCATTCAAGACAGGGCTCATCGATGACGGCACACAATGAGGGTGGGTTCGCACACGCGTGCGAACCCACCCCCATTTATCAAGATTGCGACGTGACGCGGGCGCTGCGGCACCCTCGTCGAGGATCGCTCAGGCATCAATCCGCCTGGTCATCAACCCAACCGGTCATCTCTGCAACCGATCGCCGAAGCACCGAGAATCAATGCCGTCAGGCATCGAACAATCAGTCGTCAGTGCCGAGCAGATCGCGCGTCTTGGTCGGATCCAACGGGATGCCAGGGCCCATCGTCGTTGAAACGGTGGCCTTCGTGATGTAGCGACCCTTGGAGGAGGACGGCTTCAGACGCAGGACTTCATCGAGGGCAGCGGCGTAGTTTTCCGTCAGCTGCTCAGCAGTGAAGGATGCCTTGCCGATGATGAACGCCAGGTTCGCGTGCTTGTCCACACGGAACTCGATACGGCCACCCTTGATCTCCTTGACAGCCTTGCCAACTTCCATCGTGACCGTTCCGGTCTTCGGGTTCGGCATGAGGCCACGAGGACCGAGGACGCGACCCAGACGGCCAACCTTGCCCATCATGTCAGGGGTTGCGACGGCCACATCAAAATCGGTGTAGCCCTTCTGGACCTTCTCAATCAGTTCGTCGCCGCCGACCTCGTCAGCTCCGGCGTCGATCGCTTCCTGTGCGCGCGGGCCCACAGCGAAGACCAAGACCCGTGAGGTCTTGCCAGTGCCGTGCGGCAGGGAAACGGTTCCGCGGACCATCTGGTCTGCTTTACGGGGATCGACACCCAGTCGGAACATCACCTCAACGGTGGCGTCAAACTTGGTGACAGTGGTTTCTTTTGCCAGTTTCATGGCTTCAAGAGGTTCGTATACCTCACCGGCGTGGATCTTCTCCGCGGCGGCCCGGTAGCTCTTCGAGCGCTTTGTCATTCTGCTATCTCCTTGCAGGTGTGGTGTGTTCGGGCAAGCGCTTGCCCTTCCACAAAGATTGGTTTGGTGACGTATCAGTCGCTGACGGTGATGCCCATGGAACGGGCGGTGCCGGCAATGATCTTGATCGCGGCTTCGATGTCGTTGGCGTTGAGGTCCTGCATCTTGGTCTCAGCGATCTCGCGAACCTGATCTTTGGTCAGGTTTGCCACCTTGGTGGTGTGAGGCGTCGGTGAGCCCTTGTCCACGCCAGCCGCCTTCTTGATCATCTGTGCAGCCGGAGGCGTCTTGAGAACGAACGTGAACGTGCGGTCTTCATAGACGGTGATCTCAACAGGGACGATATTGCCGCGCTGAGATTCGGTTGCAGCGTTGTACGCCTTGGTGAACTCCACGATGTTCACGCCGTGCTGGCTCAGTGCCGGGCCAACTGGCGGAGCCGGAGTTGCAGCACCGGCAGGGATCTGCAGCTTGATCAGGCCGGTGACCTTCTTCTTTGGTGCCATATAAGTTACGGGTCTTTCATTGGTGATTCGAAGCGAACCGACGGTTGCCGATCCGCCTGCGCGTCCTACACGCAAATGCAGACGCACAAACAGCGATGATATCGCGTCAGATACCTTGATCCCAAGTTCTCGTGCGCGACATCACTCACTAAGCTGTGCGCAACACCTGGGCGGGCGTGTCCGCCCCTGCGCCGCGGCGACTAGTCGTCGATCTTTTGAACCTGATCGAAGTTGAGTTCCAGAGGCGTTTCGCGCTCGAAAATCGTGACCAGAACTTTCAGCTTCTGGGTCTCGGGCATGATCTCGGAGATTACGGCGTTCATCGTTTCGAACGGTCCGTCCACCACTGTGACAACTTCGCCCACCTCGTAGCTGACCTTGAGTTCCTGAACCGGAGCCGGGCCAGTCTTGTTTTCCTGAGCGGCCTCTTCCATGACGTTCGGGGTGAGCATCATGACAACCTCATCTTCAGACAGAGGCATCGGATTGTGCTGATCGCCAACGAAGCCGGTCACGGCTGGCGTTTCCTTGACAACTCGGTATGACGCGTCAGTGAAGTCCATGCACACCAGGACGTATCCGGGGATGCGCACACGACGCACACGCTTCTTCTGAGAGCCGCGGAATTCCATGACATATTCGTCGGGAACCTCAACGCGGTAGATGTAGTCCTCCATGTTCTGGCTGGTGATGCGCTGTTCAAGGTTAGCCTTGACCTTGCGCTCGTGGCCGGAATACGTGTGGATGACGTACCAGTCGCCTGGCAGAAGGCGCAGCTCGCCACGCAGAACTTCGATGGGGTCTTCGATTTCGTCAGCCGCGGATTCAGTGTCCGCATCGCCCGGCTGCTCGCTTGCTTCAGCGTCGCCAATTTCCGAGGGTGGCTGATCCTTAGCAGACACCTCATCATGAGCGGGCGCCTCAGCTACAGCCGCATCAGCATCGGATCCACCGTGCTCGGTGGCAGCAACTGACTCAATCACAGCTGCAGTTTCTTCCTGCGCGAGGGTGGAGTCAGCTGTCTCGACGCCATCAGCTTTCTGCGCGCCGCTGCCCTCCGATACAGATTCGGATGCAGAGACGAACTGAGGGGCAGAATCAGCGTCGACGTGGGTATCGTTTACAGCGGTAGTCTCATCCGCATCTGGTGCGTTTTCAATGTGGTCGCTCACGTGTCCTCCTTCAGAGCCAACGCGCGTGGGCTTGTCAGCAGTGGTTGACGAACCGTAGAAGAAACCCGCCTGCAGGTTCCTGCCGGCGGGTCAATCGGGTTCAGCCGAATATCAATGCGTTTAGCTTACCGAATATCAGGTCTAAAAGTCCTGTGTATGCCATCACAGCGGTGACGAAGACGATCACGACAACGAAGTACGTCCATGTTTCGTTGCGAGTCGGATACGTCACCTTCTTCATCTCAGCGATGACCTGGCTGATGAACAGGCGAATGCGGGAGAACAGTCCACGCTTTTCGCCTTCCTCATGCGTCGACTTCTCACGGCTCGGAGTCGGTGCACTCTTCGTGCGGTCACGACGCACAGGAGCGCTCGGCTTGTCCGGCACGTCGGGCAGACCGTCATTGTCGGGTCCGCCAAGTGCGCGACTGTCGCTCACAGAACCTCTCCTTGTCGTGTAGGCCGATATCTACAATGTAGCAGGGCAGGCGGGAATCGAACCCACAACCGCCGGTTTTGGAGACCGGTGCGCTACCTAATTGCGCCACTGCCCTTCACCGCTTGTCACAGGCTGACGCCCATGACCCGCCCCGCTAGTTTAGGGCGTTAACGCGCCAGTGTACAACTTCACGCCGCATGTAGAAAATCACAGATCTGTGTTTTTGGCTTCCACCGTCCGCACCAGCACCCCTGATCATAGCGCGTCCATTCCTAGGAATTTTCTTCCGCACGGCCTCCAATCGTGCAACGATAGAGACATGTCGAACCAAACTGCTCACCGCGCCTCAGCGCGTCTTCGTTCCATCACACCATCAGCGACTTTAGCCGTGGATGCCAAGGCGAAAGCTCTCAAGGCTCAGGGCGTCCCCGTCATTGGTTTCGGCGCCGGCGAACCTGACTTCCCGACCCCCAACCAGATCGTCGAAGCAGCCGCCAAAGCCTGCCACGATCCTCGGATGCATCGTTACAGCCCAGCCTCAGGTCTGCCGGAATTGCGCGAGGCAATCGCAGCCAAGACGCTGCGCGACTCGGGCTACGAGGTCGACCCCAGCCAGATTCTGGTCACCAACGGCGGCAAGCAGGCCGTGTTCGAGGCGTTCGCAGCTGTCCTCGATCCCGGTGATGAAGTTCTCCTGCCAACCCCCTACTGGACGACCTACCCGGAGGCCATCAAACTTGCCGGAGGCACCACGGTTCCCGTTTTTGCCGGTGCTGACCAGGATTACAAAGTCACCGTTGACCAGCTCGAAGAGGCACGCACCGACAAGACTGTGGCATTGCTGCACTGTTCCCCCTCGAACCCGACAGGCACGGTGTACACACCCGAGGAAACTCGCCAAATCGGCCAGTGGGCACTGGAGCACGGTATCTGGGTCATCACCGATGAGATCTACGAGCATCTGCTGTACGACGGCACCCAGACTGCTCACGTTGTCAAGCTGGTTCCCGAACTGGCTGACCAGACCCTCGTCCTTAACGGCGTCGCAAAGACATACGCGATGACCGGCTGGCGTGTGGGCTGGATGGTTGGCCCGCAGGACATGGTCAAGGCGGCCACATCTTTCCAGTCTCACTTAACCTCCAACGTCAACAACGTTGCCCAGTGGGCTGCCAAAACCGCGCTCGAGGGTGGCCTGGAGGACGTGGAGCGTATGCGCCAGGCGTTTGACCGCCGCCGACGCACGATGATCGACATGCTCAGTGAAATCGAAGGATTGACCGTACCCACACCGAAGGGCGCCTTCTACGCGTACCCATCGGTGGAGGGACTATTGAACACCTCCATTCGCGGCACCACGTGCACCACGTCCGCTGAACTCGCCGACTTCATCTTGAAGGAAGCTGAGGTCGCGGTAGTGCCGGGTGAGGCCTTTGGCCCCAGCGGCTTTATTCGCCTGTCGTACGCGCTTTCCGACGATGATCTGGCCGAAGGCGTTGGTCGTATTCAAAAGCTCCTGGCTGACCGCGACTAAGACTCACTTTCTGCCTGGGCGAGGCTGATCGCTGGTTCAGCATCGGCGAGCGTTGTTTCTGCTTCAGCATCGGCGAATTCCATCTCAGTCTCAGCATGCCCGCACCTGACCATTTGCTGTTGCGGTCGCACCACCAATTCTGCCCTTTTGGCGCTGATAAGCGCTCATCAGCGCCTTTTAACAGGCACAATAGTGGTATGCAGTTGTTCACCCATCACACATCCGATCCCCAGCCTCACGGCACCGTCTTGATCTGCCACGGATACGCCGAGCATCAAGGCCGCTACAGGCGCCTCGTCGATTCTCTCAATCACGATGGCTACGACGCAGTGACATTCGATCTGAGCGGACACGGAAGTGCAGATGGTCCACGTGCTCAAGTCGATGTCGGCCGTCTCATTACAGAGCACCGCGCAGCGCGCGCAGACGCCCTCGCCAATTCGCGCACGTCGCAGCTATTTGTGTTGGGTCATTCCATGGGCGGCATTATCACCGCTGCATCTGTCCTCATCGATCCGGATCATGTTGCCGGCATGGTGCTGACCGGTCCGGCATTTCGTCCCGCCGCGCCGATCACTGCCAAGGTAGCTCGCTCCATGCTGACACTGGCTCGCATTGCCCCCGGATTGCCCACAGCGAAGCTTGATGCGGGCGGCGTCTCGCGCGACCCTGACGTGGTGGACGACTACGAAAACGATCCGCTCAATTTCCATGGACCCGTCCCGCTGATCACTGCACTGACGATGTGCGTTCAGGGCGACCACACGATCGCACGAGCCGATTCACTCAGCGTGCCCACCCTGGTCATCCACGGCTCACACGACCATCTTGCTCGCCCGAGTGGGTCAGAGGAATTCGTGCGCAATGCTCGACTGTCACTGGCATGGGGCACGCACACCCCCGACGCGCACCTACGCGTCATCGACGGCGCATACCACGAAGTACTGAACGAGCCTGAAGGTCCCGGCCTGATGCGGGATATCGCCTTGTGGATGGACGCGCGCCGGCCGGCTGCCGATAATGGTGCTGATGCCTGAACATTCTCACAGCATGCCCCCGCCGATGCCGCTGCGTCCGATTGCTTCACCCAGTCCCAGTGACCAGCCCATATTGACGAAGGCGGCGCCCACGCCCCCCGGCCGGCGGCCCCTGGCCACATTGCCCAAGGCACATCTGCATCTGCACTTCACCGGCGCGATGCGACCACGCACTCTGGTCGAACTCGCTGTGGAAAAAGGCGTCCGACTGCCGCCTCATTTGCTGGACATGGATCCGCTCACTGTTCCGGCAGATGCGCGCGGATGGTTCCGCTTCCAGCGCGCTTACGATGCAGCCCGCGTGTTAGTTCGCACCGAGGATGTTATGCGCCGCCTCGTGCGTGAGGCTGCCGAGGATGACGCGGCGGAAGGCTCTGTGCATCTGGAAATGCAGGTTGATCCCACGTCGTATGCACCGTGGGTTGGCGGCATCACTCCCGCCCTCGAAATCATTCTGGACGAGGCGCGCGCATCCAGCGAAGCAACTGGTGTGGATGTCAGCATCGTGGTCGCTGCCTCTCGTATCCGCCACCCCTTAGATGCACGCACCCTCGCCCGCCTGGCATCTCAGTACGCTGGCAGGGAGCCGGGCACCGTCGTGGGATTCGGTCTGTCCAACGACGAGCGGGTGGGCTCAACCGCGCAGTTCGGTGCTGCCTTCAACATTGCGCGTGACGCTGGTCTTGCGTCGGTTCCGCATGGAGGCGAGCTGCTGGGACCCTCATCGGTGCGTGAAGTCCTGGCAGCGCTCTCCCCGACCCGGCTGGGACACGGTGTCAGGAGCGCGGAGGATCCGGACCTGCTCAAGCGCCTGGTCGATGACGGCATTGCGTTGGAAGTATGTCCCACGTCTAACGTGCACCTCGGGGTGTATCCAGACATTGCGCATGTCCCTTTGCCTGACTTGATGGCGGCCGGCGCCACAATCGCCTTGAGCGCCGACGACCCGTTGCTGTTCCACTCGCGCCTGTTGGCTCAATACGAGGCTGCTCGAGATGTTTTCGGTCTGAGCGACGAGCAGCTTGCGGAACTGGCCCGTCAGTCGATCCGCGCCTCCCTGGTGTCATTTGACCGCAGGCGCATCTGGAACGCGCAGATTGATCGGTGGTTGGCCAATGAGCCGTGAGATGAACGAACACGAGAATGCTGCTGAATCGGTTCGGCAGTGGCCGCTGTGGCACTGGTTCGCCCCTGCGGAGACGTTGCGCCAAGAGGCACCTTCGTGGGTCACGATACCGCCAATTCCGCAGCGCCTGGCCGTCGCTGCCAACGATTTAGTGGGCGCTGCGCGCCGTCGCCTCCAGCTCATGACATCTGTCGTATGCGACACGCTTTCGGCGGCCGGTGATTCGTCCGACAGCCAGAACGGTTCGGATGATTCGGCAGCCTCACCATCGGCCGGCCCGCAGTCACCCTCGTCGATAACCGTAACAAGTAGCGCGCTCGCCCAGCCTGCCACAGACGCGGGTAAGCCCACTCAGCCTGCCGCGAGCGCACACACACCTGCGACGCTCGCTGCGAGCACAGCAACGCCTGACTGCGCGGCGCGGCCAGTCGCCATCGGGATTCCTGGCATCTGGGAGTCGCGCCACTATCTCGACCCGTGGGCGCGCGCGCTGGCCGACGCCGGGTGGGACGCACGAATCCTGGAAGGTGTGCGCGCTATGCGCCGCCCGATTGACGCGATTGCTCAGATGGCCGAGCGCTACCTTGCGCGAGAAAACCTCACTCATGTGCTGCTCTATTCGCATTCCAAAGGCGGACTGGTGGCCAAAGCGATCATGGCCGGTCCCGAGGGATGGCGTATTCGGCACCTCATCACCTTTGCGACGCCCTTCGACGGAGCACCGATCGCACGTCTGTTGCCGATCCCGAGTTTGCGTGAGCTCTCCCCCGGCTCCCCCGCCATTCGCCCCCTAGCCTCACGCACTGACCTGAACGCACGGATCACTCAGATTGAGGCGACGTGGGATGAGAACGTCCCTCCCACTACGCTTCCAGGCGCGCATCGCCGAGTCATTTTGCCCATCTACGGTCACGGTCAGATGCTTGAATCGCGCGGAGCAGCACGAACATTGGTCCAGCTGGCTGAGCCGTACCGCTGTTAAATTTGCTCTCCCAGGACAACGGGTTCTGGCACAAGCGTCACCCCAAAACGTCCCTTCACCCCTGCGCGCACCGCCCGCGCCAGAACACGGATATCCTGTGCGCAGGCTCCTCCACGGTTAGTCAGCGCCAGGACGTGCTTGGTGGACAACGAGGCGCGCGCCGAGCCGTGGCCACCGCACGGTTCACACTCGTCAGACAGCGCAAACCCTTTTCCAAAACCCGCACGGTCGATCAGCCACGCTGCCGATGTCTTGACCAGGCCCCGCCCAGCGTCAAATCGCGGAGCCTCAGGTGGCAACAGCCGCTCCGCCTCATCGGCATCAAGAATCGGGTTCGTGAAGAACGATCCGGCCGACCACGTGTCATGGTCCCCCTCGTCAATCACCATGCCCTTGGAGGCACGCAGGCGCAGGACCTCGCTGCGTACGCGATTCGTCTCGACCTGCTGTCCAATTGGAACGTCCAATGCGCGCGCGAGCTGGGAATACGCGACGGGTGCAGACATGTGTGAGCGTGTGAGCTGCAGCGTGACATCTAGGACGACCCAGCGCCCGGTCGGCCCCCACTGCGAGCCGTCCATGCGAGGTGTCAGACGCGACTGCTTCAGAATGGATGAACGATAGCCGAGCTCAAGGTCATCGTGGGTCAACTCGACGCGGCGCTGCTCAAGGCGATCCCACGCGCCTATGCGGAGCAGTGTGTGGGCAACTTCGCCGCCGTACGCTCCGATGTTCTGCACAGGTGCCGCCCCAACCGTTCCAGGGATTCCTGACAGTGCTTCCAGGCCCGACAGTCCCCGCTTCACACTCTCATTGACGAGGGCGTCCCACGCTACGCCAGATGCAGCCGTCACGATGACAGGTGAGCTCTGCGGCGCGGATGGTTCCGAGGGGATCCAGGTGACATCTGTTTCAAGGCTTGTGCGAGCGTCACGAATCACCGTTCCATCAAACGGCGCATCATCAGCCAAGATGTTCGATCCGCCGCCGAGAATCAGGAGGCGGTCAGGGCTGTGTTCACCGTCGGCGCGGCGCAACGCGTCAACGAAGGCGTCTTCAGTGGAAGGCTCAACAAGGGTGGTCACCGGACCGCCGACACGAAAGGTCGTCATGTCAGACAGGCGGGGGGCATGCGTACGGGCGCACGGGCGCCTATGCTCCTCGGCGTTGATCGGTGGTCGGTTCTTCCCCTGTTCGCTCACGTAGGACATCCTAGCTGTCTGACTCAGGGCGCAGGTAGCGCGTCAGCCACGCACCAACCGCAACCGGAACAACCAGACACGTCAGAGCACGGTGGTACCCGATATGCGAGGCGAGCAAGCCGAGCACAGGCGGACCGATCAGGAATGCGCCGTAATTGATGGTGGACAGCACCGACAGGCGCGCAGCTGTCATCGACGGGTCGTGGGACAGGGCAGAAGCACCGGTGGGATACACCAGGGCGGCGCCGAATGCCCACAACACCACGCCAATCATCGCAATACCCCACACGGGTGCGAAACCGACCAGGACCAGTCCGGGACATGCGGCGATCAGCATGCCACGCAATAAAACATCAGGTGGCCAGTGCCGACGCAGCCACGCCGCACTGAGCCTGACGACTACCACCGTGGCGAGGAAACCGGACAGTACCGCAGAACCTTGCGCCGCCGTCATGTCGTACCCATCAACCATCGCCAGTGCAAGCCAATTATTTGCTGACCCCTCCAGCAATCCCGAGGACAACACCATCAGACCGATCAACAGCGTGCGTTTTTCGCCCCACGCCTTTCGCGTACGGGCCGTTGATCCGCCGATTCCAAATATCCGGCGACGCTTGGGAGCGCCGTCGCTCACAGATTGGGCGAGCACATCGTCCTCGGTGAGCAGGAACGCGGTTGCGACTGCGACGCAGATCAGGCCAAAGACGATCACTCCCAGCAGGTGATAGGTGACGTGGACGGCCGCCCTCGCCATTGCGGCACCTGAAAGCGCGCCGGTGACTGTGCCGATCGAGAACATCGCGTGGAATCGATCCAGGATTGGGTGGCCGAGGGCGACTTCGATTAGTCCGCCTGCAGTGTTAATTGTTGACCCTGTCAACGACATCCCCATCGACACGAAGATGAGGCTCAGTGACAACAAACCGAGCGACCCCACGTGGATAGATGCCACCACGCAGCCCAGTCCCATAGCCCACAGCGCACCCGCGAGGCGGCCGCTCATACGCGGCCCAATCGCCCCGACTACCGGGCCTGAGGAGGGAAGCGCCACAAGTGACCCGATAGAGCCGATGAGGAGCATTGCGCCGATCTGAGTCGGGCTGAGGTTCAGAGAATCACGCACTGCCGGCAAGCGAGACACCCACGAGGAACTGGCAAAGCCCATGAAAAAGAACATAGCGGCGTCAGCAATGACGGCACGACGTATCCGCGATTGGGGCAGATCTCTGCGTGACAGGCTCATGACAGCCTTCCCTGTGGCCATATTGTGCCGATCGAATAAGTGCCGTGCGTGGCTATCTAGTGCGCCGGGGCGGCGGAAACGCAGCGTGCATAAACCCCCGGGCTGTTGAACAGCTCCGGGGGCATGACAGTTGCGAGGCGTCGCTGGAACGTCACCGAGTTTCGCGGTGCGTCGTCGACTTGCGGCAACGCGGGCAATACTTGGCCAGCTCGAGGCGGTCAGGCGTATTGCGACGATTCTTCCTGGTGATGTAGTTACGTTCCTTGCACTCCGAGCACGCCAGAGTGATCTTGGGGCGAACGTCCTGAGACTTGCTTGCCACGATCTTTCCTTCACTTGAGGTTCTGAGATTATCGCCGGAGACCGGGAGGTCACGGTAGCGGGGGCGGGACTCGAACCCGCGACCTCACGATTATGAGTCGTGCGCTCTAACCAGCTGAGCTACCCCGCCGTGGTAGGTCGCGACTGCGAGGCCGCAAACCAGAGCCCCGAAAGGGAATCGAACCCTTGACCTTCTCCTTACCATGGAGACGCTCTGCCGACTGAGCTATCGGGGCAACGAGAGAAACTCTAGCCTGACACTCATGCTCGAAGCAATCTCCAGGCTTGAGAGCATCCTCACGTCGCAGAACTGAGCACCTCGAGAGCGAAGCACTTGTGGCATTCAGTCCAGTGGCGGGGGAGGGATTCGAACCCCCGAAGCATTCCGCGGCTGATTTACAGTCAGCTCCCTTTGGCCGCTCGGGCACCCCGCCATTGACACCAATCATCGGTGCCGTGAAAGAATAACAAAAATACAAGCGTGAGCGCCAATCGGATCACCGGTTTTGACCCGCTCAAATGCGAGATATCGAGCACACTCATAGCCAGACGCTGATAGGAAGGGATTCCCATGTCTGATTCATCATTCGACATTGTCTCCAAACTCGACCGCCAGGAAGTGGATAACGCTGTCAATCAGGCGGCGAGGGAGGTGTCCCAACGCTACGACTTCCGTAACGTGGACGCATCGATCGAGCTGTCGGGCGATACCGTGGTGATGGAAGCGAACTCCCCCGAACGCGTGATAGCCATTGTGGACGTGCTGCGCTCCAAGCTCACCAAACGCAAGGTTTCACTTAAGGCACTGGATCTGAAGGATCGTGAGCCTCAGCCGTCCGGGAAAATCTATCGAATGGTCGTTCCCCTGCGCGAAGGTATCAGCCAGGACAATGCCAGGAAGATTACGAAGCTGATTCGCGACGAAGGCCCGAAGGGCGTGAAGGCACAGATCCAGGGAGATGAGGTTCGCGTTTCGTCAAAGTCGCGCGATTCCCTGCAAGAAGTCATTGCACTGCTCAGAGGCGAAGCGGGCCGGAAGATCGACTGCGCGTTGCAGTTCGTGAACTATCGGTAGGATCATCGCCGTCAGATAGCGGCCTTCACCCCCTCTGCCTTGTCCCCAACTGTCGATCTCGAGGCAGTGCGGGCGTCCTCGCCCATATCTGAAGCACCCCACTCTCCTGTCCCCAACTGTCAACCTGGAGGCAGCTTCACCTATGCGAGCACTGATTGCTTCCCTCACTGCAAGGTAAAACTGCAGGAAAATAGGGATTTCCCACGTATCAGCCTGACAAGGCTGGCAGGGAAGGTGCAGCCTGGCGTCTTCTGATCGACAGTTGGGAAAATCAGAGAATGCGTGCGCAGGGAGCTCGCATTCGCGTCCTAATCGACAGATGGGAAAATGAGAGAGGAGCCGATGTTCGGCCTAATAGCCGGCCAGTTCCTCCAAGCGGCGGATCCGCTCTTCCATCGGCGGGTGCGTGGACATGAGCGAGCGCACCGATTCCCCACTGAACGGATTCGCAATCATCATCTGGGCTGCTCCCTGGTGCTCCGGTGTACGCTCAAGTGGCACGCGGCTGGTGCCCACCTCAAGCTTCTTCAACGCCGACGCTAAAGCAAGGGGATCGTGCGACAAAATCGCGCCGTCGTGATCCGCCTCGTACTCACGCGTGCGTGAAATCGCCAGCTGGATGAGCATGCCGATCAGCGGCGCAACAATCGCGGCGACCAGTGACAGTATCAGTCCGGCCGCTCCCCCACCGTCACGGTTACGACGGCTGTAGCCTCCCATCCACAGCAGAGAGCGCCCAGCGATTGCCATGATGCCCGCCAGGGACGAGGCGATCGCAGTAATCAGAATGTCACGGTTGTACACATGAGACAGTTCATGCCCGATTACACCGCGCAGCTCTCGCTCATTGAGCAGATCGAGGATACCGGCGGTCACGCACACCGCAGCATTTTTCGGGTTACGTCCCGTTGCAAACGCGTTAGGCGCCATCGTCGGCGCAATCCACAGTGTCGGCATTGGCTGATCGGCCTGCCGACTCAGATCCTCGACAATGCGGTAAACCTCCGGATACAGACTTTGATCCATAGGCTCGGCATTCATCTGGCGCAGCGCCAAGGACGCCGAGTTCCAGTAGGTGAAGAACGTACCGATCAGCGATACGCCGCCCATCACCCACAGCCACACCATCGACCCGGTTGTATGCGCCAAAATCGCACCAATACCGAGGAGCACCGCCCACAGGACGGCAAACAGAAGGATTGTGCGCACTGTGTTGGACGCGACACGCGAACGCGATTTCATATCTCTAGTGTCTCATTCGCCGCGCGGACCGGTGTAGTGATCACCAAATCGCTCAATAGCCGTGGGCACGCCCATCTCACCGGGCTGACCAATCAGGTCCTCATCGTCGTGCGAATGCTCTTCACCGCGAGAAATCGCCGTCATCGCATTGCGGGAGACAACCTTGATGCGCTCACGGATGCCGCGACCACCAGAAAGCTCACCATACCGTGAGCCCAGTTCGCGTTCGTACGCATCCAGCAGCTCCCAGCCTTCCCATGTCGTGTAGGCGACGCCACGCTCGTCAAGCAGTTTGATCATCGCATCGTGCCCCACTGCTTCACTGGTGGCATGCAGAGCGCCAGCCTCTGCATCTTCAACCAGGTGCGCAATGGTTTGCTGTGCGTCCGACTTGGTGGAGCCGATCAGGCCCACAGGGCCACGCTTCACCCATCCGGTCGCGTACACGCCTGAAACAATTTCCGTTGACCCCGGCTCGGTGACAACACGTCCCTCGTTATTCGGGATCACGCCACGAACCTCGTCAAACGGCACGCCGGGGATGGGCGACGAAAAGTACCCGACGGCCCGGTACACGGCCTGCACCGGCCAGTCAGTCATCACTCCGGTGCCGCGCACGCTGCCGTCACCGACCAGTTCAGTGCGTTCGGTGCGCAGTGCGCGCACGTTACCTTTGCTGTCCGCCAGAATCTCCGAAGGTGACTGGAACAGGTGGATATGGATACGGCGAGAAGCGTTGCGCTCGTCTGGATCCACCGAGGCGTAGTTCGTCAGTGTCTTGACGACCTGGCGCTGCTGGTTGAATGAGCGCATCGTCTGTTCGGAGCCTTCATCAAAATCAAAGTCTTCCTCATCGACAATCACGTCAACGTCGGGCACTTTGCCCAGTTCACGCAGCTCGAGTGGCGTGAACTTGACCTGCGCGGGACCTCGGCGGCCAAAAACATGTACATCGGTGATGGGATTGTCTTCGAGAATTTTCGCCACGTTGTCCGGCACTTCAGTCACCATCAGGTCATGCACATGCTTAGAGAGGATGCGGGACACATCCAGCGCCACATTGCCCACACCGATGACGGCAACCTCGCGCGCGTCAAGCGGCCAGGTGCGCGGGTAGTCCGGATGCCCGTCGTACCACGAGACAAAGTCGGCTGCACCATATGACTGCGGCAGGTCGACACCT
Organism: Actinomyces sp. HMSC065F12; assembly: GCF_001814535.1. NCBI lineage: Bacteria > Bacillati > Actinomycetota > Actinomycetes > Actinomycetales > Actinomycetaceae > Actinomyces > Actinomyces sp. HMSC065F12. Next base: position 84,339 of record NZ_KV816945.1, on the reverse strand, counting down.
GGGATGTTTAGCGGAGCATCACGGTCAGCTCCGGTTGCCAAGATGACGGCGTCGTAGTGTTCGCGCAGATCGTCGATCGTCACGTCGCGACCGATCTCCACGTTGCCGAGCAGGCGGATGTCGCCTCGCTGCAGGATCTTGTAGAGAGCAACGATGATTTGTTTGATACGCGGATGATCAGGAGCCACGCCGTAGCGAACGAGTCCGTAGGGAGCAGGCAGGCGTTCGAACAGGTCGATATTCACATCGAGATCTGATTTCGACAAGATGTCCGAAGCATAAATACCAGCCGGGCCGGCCCCGACAACGGCAACGTTCGTTGCTGTCACAGTCATTCGTCCCTTCTCAGGCTCACCACGCACGAATGAGCGTGGCTCGAGCCGCGTTTTCGATACAACACACCATCCTAGCGCGCTTCACAGGAACGGCACTATGGCGCCGCCCACGCACGATCAGGACAAGCGGTTGACCATAAGATGAGCGAAAGCAGTCAGCGCCTGTTTGGGTTCAGAATCGTCGAGGGCGTCCAGCACTGCCACTGCATCGTCGCACCACTTTTCAGCTAGGTCGCGAGTCTCCTGCAGCACTTGGTGATGGCGCAGCTTGTCAACAACGTCAGCCAGGACGCCATCGGAACTCAGATCCCCGTCGATTGCGTCCAGGATTTCCTGACCTGCCGCATCGTCACCGTTGTGTGCCACGTGGCGGCGCAACAGCAAGACGGGCAGTGTATCCACGCCTTCACGCAGGTCAGTTCCCGGGGTCTTCCCTGAGGTCTCACCTGTGGAGGCAAGATCCAGAACATCATCAGCGATCTGGAAAGCGACGCCGACCTTCTCACCGTAGGTGGCAACAAGGTCAGCGACCTCTCTGCCGGCTCCGCCGTGGAAGGCTCCAAAGAAAGCTGATGCTGAAAGGAGCGATCCTGTCTTGTCTGCCAAAACCTGCAGATAGAACTCGACCGGGTCGGCGTCTTCGGGTGGTCCGAAGGTTTCGTTGAGCTGCCCCATGCACAGACGCTCAAAGGTGTCTGAGTGATGCGCCACCGATTCAGGTCCCAGGGAAGCTATCAGGCGTGATGCCCTGGCAAAGAGCACATCGCCAGCGAGGATGGCGCGGTTGTTACCCCACATGTGCTGTGCGGAGGTAACCCCGCGCCGAGTGGGTGCGCTGTCCATGACGTCGTCGTGATAGAGCGATGCCAGGTGCGTCAGCTCCATTGCGGTTGCTGCGCTGATGACACGCTCGCTCGTTGCGCGCTCGGGGTCACCGAGCTGCGCACACACAAGCGTCAAAGCCGGGCGGATCCGTTTGCCTCCCGCCACGCTCAGATGGCGTGTGAGTTCTTCGACCAGGTCACGCCCGCCTCGAACTGCGTCGTTCAGCAGCTCCTCCACGCTTTCCAGCGCAGGAGTGATACGCGCTTCGAGAGAAGGGACGTCAAGGTCAAGTACGGAATAAGAATTCACAGCTGTCACGGCAAGAAGATAGCGACATTTGAGAGCATTGACAAGACGGGCCCAGGAACGATGCCCAGCAGGATCGTCCCAAGCGCACACACAGCAATAGCGATCGCAGTGAGGCCTTCGCTCTTAATGACCACGGTGTTCTCACTTGGTTCAGTGAAGAACATCAGGCGAACAACACGGAAGTAGTAGAACGCTGTTGCCACGGAGCACAGCAGGCCGATCGCAACCAACCATCCGAGTTGGCCAGCGAAGGCATCTGAAAATACAACGAACTTTCCAATGAAGCCGCTGGTCAATGGAATGCCGGCGAATGACATCAGGAACACCAGGACGCTGCCTGCCAGCAGCGGGCTGCGTTTGCCCAGTCCGGCCCAGCGATCCAAAGCCGTTGCCTCTCCACCTACCTCCAGCGAATCACCAGAGCGGGTGCCGGAGCGAACCAGCGTAACCGCAGCGAAGGAGCCGATGGTGGCCAGTGCGTATGCCAGGACGTAGAACAGGACGTGGCCTGCCGATCCCTTGACCAGGGACAAGACCGCCAGCAGGATGAAGCCCGCATGCGCGATTGACGAGTACGCCAGCATGCGTTTGATGTCTGTTTGGACCAGACCTGCGACGGTGCCAACCACCATCGTCAGGACAGCGATAATACTCATCGGGATCAGCAGATCCCATGTGAAGTGTCCGGCGAGGACCTGGTAGAAACGCAGGATCGCGGCAAAGGCAGCCATTTTCACTGCAGCTGCCATGAAACCGGTGATCGGGCTGGGTGCGCCGGTGTAAACGTCAGGCGTCCATGCGTGGAACGGGGCAGCACCAACCTTGAAGAGCAGGCCCACCAGCACCATGACGATGCCGGCCAGCAACAGCCAGTCCATCTCGCCCGTGCTCTGGGTCATGACCTTGTACACTCCGGAGAACTTCAGTCCACCTGAGTACCCGTACAGCAGTGCCATGCCCATCAGGAAGAAGGCCGAGGCGAATGCGCCGAGGATGAAGTACTTCAGCGCGGCTTCCTGTGACAGTTGGCGGCGACGGCGCGCTGTCGCACACAGGATGTACAGCGGTAGCGACATCACCTCGAGTGCCACGAACAGCATGATCATTGAGTCCGCTGCAGGGAACACCATCATGCCACCCAGCGAGAACAGGACAAGGGCAAACATTTCCGAACGTTGGTAGCGCTTCTTTTCTGTGAGCTCCTCATCGACGGAACCGGGACGGTCCGAGGGCTGTCCAGCGAAGGCTCCATCACGAATCTGCGTACGATCCGCGATGACGAGCAACGCCAGGAAGGTGATGACCGCAAGAATCAGTTGCGCACCCACTGTCAGCGGGTCCTCAATGTATTCATCGAAACCCTGCGGCGTGTCAGCTACGACAACCCAGCGCCATGAGAGCACGACGATAGCTGCAGCGGTCACGACGAGGGAGACCCCAATTCCCAGCGGGCGACGAAGGCGTGCGGGGGCAAATGATTCAACCAGGACTGCCAGTACTGCTCCACCGAGCACAATCAGCACTGGTGTCAGGCTCGCCCACGGAACACTGGCCGTAGTTGTAGCGACGTTCATGGGAATCACTTGGAGCTCCCTTCAGTTGACGTATCGGCAGGTGCGTCAGAGGTTTGCCCATCTGTCTGCGCTGGCGCACTCGCCGCGCTTCCTGCGTTCAAGACCTGGTCTGATACCGGGGTCAGTGCTCCGACAATCGGAGCAGACCACAAGCCGATGACAGCCATCGCGATGATCAGCGGCGTCACGACGGCCTTTTCGCGACCATTCATGTCAGTGAGGTGGCGCATTGGTTCGTTTGGCGGGCCGGTGAAGACCTTCTGATACGGCAGCAGCACGTACAGGGCGGCGATGATGACACCCAGCACAGCGAACAGCGCGATCGGAACTGACACGGAGAAGGACCCCATCAGCACCATGTATTCAGGGACGAACCCTGACAAGCCAGGCAGGGCGATTGAAGCCAAACCGGACACCAACCACGTGCCGGCGATCACCGGAGTCACACGCTGCATTCCGCGGTATGCAGGAATCTCGCGTGTCCCGCCTCGGCGGGTCAGGAAGCCGGAGATCAGGAACATGGCGGCGATCGAGACACCGTGAGCGACCATGTAGATCATCGCGCCGGTCAACGCCAGCTGCGAGCCGATGAAGATGCCCAGCACCATGAAGCCGAAGTGTGACACCGAGGTGTAGGACACCAGTCGCATAATGTCGTTTTGTCCGATGGCGGCCAGACCGCCCCACAGGATTGAGACGATGGCGGCAACGCACATGGCGACGGCGCACTTGGCCGCTGCCTGCGGGAAAAGGCTCACGCACAGCGTGATCATTCCGAATGTGCCGATCTTGTCGAGCACGCCGACCAGCAGGACGGATGTACCTGGGCGGGCAACTGCCGCCGTGTCAGGCAGCCATGTGTGGACCGGAACCATCGGCGCCTTGATGATGAAGGCGACCATGAAGGCCCAGAAGATCCCCATTGCCCACGAGGACGGCAGCATCGGGGTGAATTGAGAGAGAGTGTCCAGGCGGAAGAACGTCTCGGACTTTTGCGGGACAACTGCCCACAGTGCCACCAGACCGCCCAACATGGCCAGGCCACCGGCAAGCGAGTACAGCAGGAACTTGATGGCAGCCTTGCGGCGTGCCACGGCCTCGCCCACTCCGTAGGTGCCGATCATAAAGAACAGCGGCACCAGCATCGCTTCAAATGCGATGTAGAAGACGATTACGTCGAAGGCTGCGAAGATCACGACCATGAACATTTCAAGGACGAGGATCAGCGCGCTATAGGCGCCCTCACGCGACTCACGTTCGTCAGCGTCAGCGTCGCGCGCGTCGCCCTCGTGCGTGGAACCGGCGAGGCGAGCAGGCGCAGCAAGCAGAACGAGCGGCACCAGTGCGACGGCCAGCAAGATCATCACAAGGCCGAGGGCATTTACGCCGAGCGCCCATGACACGCCCATCTGCGGGATCCACGAATATGATTCACCGAGCTGGTGTGTGGCAGGTGTGGTCCAGTCGAATTGCGTGGCAACGATGATACCGAGCACCAATTCGATGAGCGAGGCGCCCAACGCCACAAGGCGTCCGCGCGCACGCAACCCCGGGATGAGGCCGACCAGTGCGCCGGCCACGAGCGGCCAGGCAACCATGATCGTCAGCCACGGGATTGAACTGGACTGGATGAGATCAGTAGTAGTCATTGATTCTCCTCCTCACCCTCACAGCCTGAAGCCGAGGACGATTGCCAAGACGACAAGAACGCCGCCAAGGATGTAAGACGCATAGGTTCGCACCAAACCGTTCTGTGTGATGGCGACGAGGCGACCCGCACCAACGGTGAGCCAGCTCAAGCCGCCCACTGCACCGTCGACCACCTTTCGATCGCCCTCTGTTGCCACGGTGACCAACGCCTGTCCGGGCATCATGAAGAGTTTCTCGTTGATGTGGTCCTGGTACAGATCCTGGCGTGCAGCCTGCGTGAGCGCGTTGCCTGCCGGGACGCCAATCGGGACCGGCTTCTTCACGTACATGAACCACGCAACGGCGACGCCGATCACGACAAGCAGCAGGGTGGCGACCTGGATCAGCCACACCGGCAGGACCGGCTCAACGTGAGGGGTCTCCCCCACTGCGGGAACCAGCCATGAGGTGAATGCTCCGCCGATGCTGAGCAGTCCACCGATGAGTACCGAGCAAACCGCCAGAATGATCATCGGGATGGTCATCAGAGGGGACGACTCGTGCGGGTGGACTTCCTGCTCGGGTGTCGAATCTGTCCAGCGTGCTTCTCCGTGGAAGATCATGAAGAACAGGCGCGACATGTAGAACGCGGTGATTCCGGCACCGAACATGGTGACCAGGCCGAATACCCACGGAGCCCAGGGTGTTGACATTCCGGAGAACGAGGACGCTGCAAATGCCGCCTCGATGAGCTTGTCCTTTGAGAAGAATCCGGAGAATGGCGGCACGCCGAGGATGGCGAGCCAGCCGCATGCGAACGTAATCCAGGTGACTTTCATCGCGGTGCGCAGGGCACCGAAGCGACGCATGTTGACCTGATCGTTCATGCCGTGCATGACGGAGCCTGCTCCCAAGAACATCAATGCCTTGAAGAAACCGTGCGTGAACAGGTGGAAGATGGCGAACGCCCAGCCGATGGGGCCAAGGCCCGCACCCAGAAGCATGTAGCCGATCTGCGACATCGTTGATGCTGCCAGCACCTTCTTCATGTCGTCCTTGGCCGAACCGACGATCGCGCCGAACAGCAACGTGATCGCACCGATGATCGCCACTGTCAGTGATGCGGCAGGGGCTGCCAGGAAGATCGCGCCGGAGCGGACAATCAGGTACACACCTGCGGTCACCATCGTGGCCGCGTGGATCAGCGCGGACACCGGCGTCGGGCCGGCCATTGCGTCACCGAGCCATGCCTGCAGTGGGAACTGCGCGGACTTACCACAGGCAGCGACCAGCAGGAAGATACCGATGAGTGTCGCCTGTGCAGTGGACAGTCCCGCAGCTGCAGTGCTGACGTCATTCATGGAGACGGAGCCGACATAGGCAACCATCCCCATCATGGCGATCAGCATGCCCATGTCACCGACACGGTTCATGACAAACGCCTTCTTCGCGGCGGTCGCATTGTCGGGCACCTGGTTCCAGAAGCCGATCAGCAGGTATGAGGCAAGGCCTACGCCTTCCCATCCCATGAAGAGCACTGCGTAAGAATTCGCGATGACCAGTGTCAGCATGGAGGCGATGAAGAAGTTCAAGTAGGCAAAGAAGCGGCGGCGATCCCGGTCGTGTTCCATGTAGGCGATGGCGTATACGTGGATGAGCGAGCCCACGAAGGTCACGAGCATCACGAAGGTCATCGACAGCGGGTCGATCAGGGTTCCAAAGTTGATGGACAGGTCGCCGGCCGGAATCCACGAGAACAGATCGATGGACAGTCGTCGCTCACCTGCTGGAAGTCCAAGCATCTGCACCAGGATAGCGACGCCGACAACGAATGACGCCCACGCGGCGATCACACCGAGGATGTGGCCCCATTTGTCTGCGCGCCGCCCAAGGACGAGCAACAGGATTGCGGACGCCAGTGGGATCGCGACCATAAGCCACGCAAGTGCTGCCGGCCCTGTTGCGGCCGTCAAAGCGGGGAGGGTAGTGGTCATTGAAATGGTCCTCCCTTAGTTCTTTAGCAGGTTGTTGTCGTCCACGCCGGTTGTCGCGCGTGCACGGAAGATGGATACGATGATGGCCAGTCCGACGACCACTTCAGCTGCGGCGACAACCATGACAAAGAACGCCATGATCTGTCCGGCAACATCTGCGTGGATACGTGCGAAGGTCACGAGGGCGAGGTTCGCGGAGTTCAGCATGAGCTCCACACCCATCAGTGAGATCACCGCGGAACGCCTCACGAGGACTACGACCGCTCCGATGGAGAAGATCACGCCCGCGAGGATCAGGTACCATGCCATACTCATTTGGCAGCTCCTTCACCAGGTGTGTGCGGCTGAGCATTGTTATTGCTTCCGCCCTGCGTAGGGCCGGCGTTCGCGCCCGGTCCCTGTACATGATCAGTATTGGCTTGTCCGGCATCCGGTGCGGTCTGCACCTCGCCCATGCCCTTCGGATCAGCTTCGTTGGCCGAGGTCTCGGCCTGCGCGTTGCGGTCAGCCGCGGACGCTTCAGGCTGGTTGAGGCCGGTGGGCGCGGAAGGCCCCGGCATGCCCCAGGCTCCGGATCGAGGAACCGACACGTTTTTTCCTGCCTTGAATGGTGAATCGTCCAGCAACCCGGCGCGCGTCAGCTGCAAAGACTCTGCAATGTCAGGGGCAACCTGGTTCAGTGAACGGCCCAATCCTCGCACGCGGAAGACACGCGGCACGGAATCTTCCACCGGGGCGAGTGTGTCGCCGCCGATTGCCGGAACGTCCGTTGCGTTCGAATGAGCGAACACGCCAGGCGCCGGAAGCTGTCCAATGTGACGGCCGCTTTCCTTGAAGGCCTTCATCTTGGCTTCAGCCGTAGTGCGCTGGTTGAACGAGGGTCCCAGGCGGTCCGTGTGAGTCAGCAGCATCGCGCCGATCGCGGCAGTGATGAGCAGAGTGCCCGCTAGTTCCATTGACATCCAGTGGTCTGCGAACAGTGAGGATGCCAGCGAGGTGACCGGCTCATTGGAGTACGGGTCAACGCTCGAGGCTTTGCTCGCGGACAACACTGTTTTCGCGCCGATACCGGCAAAAATGGCGATCATGCCGAGCCCGCCGATGCATGCGGCAGTGATTGCACCGCGTGACTGGAATTGGTATCCGTCGGTGGCTCCCAGGCCGATCATCATGATGACGAACAAGAACAGCATCATGATGGCGCCGGTGTAGACGACGACTTGGACAGCACCCAAGAACGGTGCTCCCAGAGCGATGAACAATACTGCCAGTCCAATCATCACCGCGACCATACAGATCGCGGAGTACGCAGCTTTCTTGAAGAAGAGCACACCGAGGGCGCCCAGCACCATGACGACGGCGACGCAACTGAAAAGGATCGCCTCGCCTGTGCTGCCCATCAGTGGCCATGCTGTTTCTGTCACCGCGCAGCCTCCTGTTCAACTGGTTGTGCAACCGCCTGCTGAGCGGACTGCAGTGAAGAATCTTCGGGTCGACGCTCGCGTACCCAGTCGATCTGGCGTTGCGTCGGTCCAGTCACCTCACCCTTGTAGTAGTCGTCGTCGGACATGCCTTCGACCATCGGGTGCGGTGGTGCCAGCATGCCGTCGGCAAGGGGAACAAGGAGCTGGTGCTTTTCGTAGATTTCCGCTTCGCGGCGGTACTCCGACAGTTCGAAGTTGTGTCCCATGGTGAGCGCACGCGTGGGGCACGCTTCGATGCAAAATCCGCAGAAGATGCAACGCAGGTAGTTGATCTGGTAGACCGCGCCGTAACGTTCCCCTGGCGAGTACTGTGCGTCAGGCGTGTTTGAGTGGGCTTCGACGAGGATGGCGTCGGCCGGGCAGGCCCACGCGCACAGCTCGCAGCCGATGCACTTTTCCAGGCCGTCGGCGTAACGGTTGAGCTGGTGACGCCCGTGGAAACGCGGCTGCACGAACGGCCCCTCGAAGGGGTACTGTTCGGTGACAGTGGGGCGGAAGAATGACGTGATCGTCACGCCATACCCTGCCACGGGGGCAAAGAACTCACTGACCGGGCCGCGATGATCGTGCTCGTAGAGCAGCTCCTCATCGGGTCCCAGTGGCGGAAGATGCTTGTCTGACTTACTCATCGGTTTCCTCCTGAGCATCAGTCGCGACAGTCGTGTTGGCTGCAACCCCAACTGGCTGGGCTCTGCCGGCTCGCGGTGACGGCGGCAGCTGCTGGCCGGGCTTGGGCGGGACAGGGAATCCGTCGGCTAACGGATCGAACGTTTCGGTCACGTCGTCTCCCTCGCCGGTGGTTTCGCCCTCACCGGAATCCAGGAACCACATGACTGCAAGGGCGATGACGAAGATCGCGAGGATCACGCCGAGGATCACCGGCATCGAGGTGTCAACCCAGGCGGTCACTCCACGCAGCACTGCTACGGCAACGACCCATGCCAGGGCAACCGGGATGAGACGCTTCCAGCCAAACTGCATGAACTGGTCGTATCGGATACGCAGCAGAGTGCCTCGCGTCCAGATCATCAGGAACATGAAGAACCACATCTTCAGGAAGAACCACACGATTCCGAACCATCCGTCGTTGATGACGGGCACGTGCGACAACGGCCACGGTGCGTGCCATCCGCCAAAGAACATGGTGGTTGCCACGGCTGACACGTTCAGCATGTTGACGTATTCGGACAGGTAGTACCAGCCGAATTTCATGGAGGAGTACTCCGTCATGTGTCCGGCGACAAGTTCGCCTTCAGCTTCGGGCAGGTCAAAAGGCAGGCGGTTGACCTCGCCGACTGCCGAGATGCAGTAGATAACGAAGGCGGGTGCCAGCGTCACTGCCCACCAGAACGGAGTCTGTGCGGCAACGATCTGGGAGGTGGACATTGATCCCGACATGATGAACACGGAGACCAGGGCCAGGCCCATCGACAGTTCATAGGAGATCACCTGCGCGGATGAACGCACGGCGCCGTACAGCGGCAGCGTTGAACGCGTCGACCAGCCACCGAGGACGATGCCGTACAGGCCCAGCGAGGTGATCGCCAGGATATACAGCGCAGCAACCGGCATGTCGGCCAGCTGCAGTGGCGTTGAGTGGCCGAACATGTTGATGTTCGGGCCAAGCGGGATCACTGCGAACACGCTGAATGCGCAGAACGCTGCGATGGCCGGGGCCATGAAGTAGAGGAACTTATCGGAGCGCCTGGTCCACATGTCCTCTTTGAACAGCAGTTTCAACGCGTCAGCGAAAGCCTGGAACAGGCCGAACGGGCCGGCAACGTTCGGGCCGGGCCTGGTCTGCATGCGTCCCAGTCCGCGTCGTTCCACCCACAGGGCGAGCAACACGTTGAAAATCAGGAACAAGATGATGAAGACCGCTTTGATGAGGGTCAGCCACCACGTTTCCTGGGAGAAGTCCGCCACTGTGTAGTCGGGAATCGCCAGCGGAAGCGTTGTCATCATCGGGTCACCTCCACTGCGTGTGAGAGCGTCACAACGGAACCGGCTGTTCCCAGTGACTCATGTACAAGTGATCCTTGGGAGCACTCAGGCAGCCAGACCACACGATCGGGCAGATCGGTGACCTCCACCGGCAGCGTGAGCGATCCGCGTTCGGAGCTAACAGTCAGGGCGTCGCCTTGCGACATTCCCAAAGCCGACAGCGTTGCCTGCGAGATGAAGGCAACGGGGCGGCGCGCTGTTCCAGCCAGCTGCGGTGCGCCGTCCTGAAGGCGTCCGGCGTCGAGCATCGGTTTGTGAGTGGCCAGAACAGCCTGTCCCTCGCTCACCGATTCGACAGGCGGGGCGGTTGTGGTAGCCACATCCATGACGCAGCGTTCACCGGACCAGTCCATCACGGGGTTGACCTCGTCATACAGATCCTTCAGCGTGGCTCCACCCAGATCGACATCAAATTCGCGCGCCAGTCGCACGAGCACATCGCGATCAGTCAGCGAGCGTGACGAGATCGCCTGGCCGAAGGGGCGCAGTCGGCCTTCCCAGTTGATGAAGGTACCGTTCTTTTCCAGTGGCGGGGCAACGGGCAGCACCACGTCAGCAAGCTCAGTGACATCGGACGCGCGCACTTCCATCGACACGAGGAAGTCCACTGCGTCGAGCGCATTGCGTGCCGCTTTCGGATCGGGCAGGTCACGCAGGTCAACACCTCCCACGATCAGGGCGCTGACAGAGCCGGTGCGCACACCGTCCAGAATGTCCTGAATGTCCATGCCGGTTGTGGTCGGCATGCCTGCCGTATCCCAGCCCATGCTTTCGCGGGCACCGGCATCGGCAAGTGAGCGACCAAATGGCAGCAGGCCGGGAAGAAGTCCGGCTTCAACCGCTGCGCGGTCACCGCTTCGGCGTGGAACCCACTGGAGTCGAGCTCCAGTTGCCTGAGCGAGCTTGGCGGTTGCAGTCAGCAGCCCGGGGGTGCGCGCTGCGCGTTCTCCGACCAGGATGATCCCGCCGTCGGACAGAGACTCGACGAGGGCGGTGCCTTCGGCCGCTGCTCCGCTGGTGAGCGACGCGAGAACTTCGGTTTCAGTTCCGGGTGCGGCGTGCACCACCTGTGCGTTGAGCTTGAGTGATCCACTTGTCGTCATCGGCGCAATGGTCGTGACGTGAGTGGTTCCCTTCAGGACGCCTTTACGCAAGCGCAGGAAAATGGATCCGCATTCGTCTTCGGGCTCGAGTGCGACCAGCAGGACGCTCCCGGCCTTTTCCAGATCCGCATACGTCACACCCAGGCCTGTTCCTGCTACGTGTGCTGCGAGGAATTGGCGTTCTTCCTCGCTGGTTTCGCGAACGCGTGCATCGATGGAATCGGTCCCCACAACAGTGCGAGCAAACTTGGACCATGCCCAGGCATCCTCGAAGGTCAGACGGCCGCCAGGAAGCATGCCAACTGTTCCCTTGTCACGCGCCACCTTCAGTCCTTCAGCCACGCGGTGCAGCGCGTCGGCCCAGGAGGTCGGCACCATCTGACCGTTTTCTCGAACCAGCGGTGTGGTCAGGCGGGATTCACGATCCCATTCAAAGGCGAAGCGATCCTTATCGGTGATCCACTCTTCGTTCACGTCCGGATCGTTGCCGGCCATGCGGCGCACGACCTGGCCGCGACGCACGTCGATACGGATCGCTGATCCGGATGCGTCGTGTTCTGACACCGACGGTGTGGAAACCAGGTCGAAGGGGCGTGCACGGAAGCGGTAGGACGACGCGGTGAGCGCGCCGACCGGGCAGATCTGAATAACGTTGCCGGAGAAGTACGAGGCGAATGCGCGTCCCGACTGGTCGTATCCTGATGGTGGAAGCTCTCCCCCGTTGATGGATCCAATGACGCCAGCCTCGCCGTATGGACCAGACAGCGGCACAGTTCTCGCGTCGTGAGCACCTTCGTCGTGGAACCCGATGACCTGGGTGTCGAAGGAGCCGATCTGTTCGCCCATGAAGTAATGGTCGTCTGTCGGTGAGGTACCGCCGCCGCGACCTTGCAGGTCGATGAACGCGTCGCCTGCAATCTCCTTACCGAAACGCACGCAGCGCTGGCACAGGATGCAGCGGTCACGGTCCAGCATGATGTGGCTGGTCAGCTTCAGAGGCTTGGGGAAAGTGCGCTTGGCGTCAGCGAATCGTGACTTTGCGCGTCCTTCTGTCATGGCCTGGTTCTGCAGGGGACATTCGCCGCCCTTGTCGCAGATAGGGCAGTCCAGCGGGTGGTTGATCAGCAGGAACTCCATAACGCCGCGCTGTGCTTTGTCGGCAATCTCGGAGGTGAACTGGGTCTTGACGACCATTCCCGGGCTGACTGTCTGTGCGCATGAGGGCTGCGGCTTGGGCATGAAGCGCAGCTCGCCGGTCTTGCGGTCAGGCATTCCGACTTCGACAAGGCACTGGCGGCATGCAGCTGCAGGTGCGAGCAGTGGGTGATCGCAGAATCGTGGAATACGAATTCCAGCCTGTTCCGCAGCGCGAATGACCAGCGTTCCCTTGGGAACGGACATCTGGATGTCATCGATCGTAATATCGACCATTTCTGGCGCGTCGCTCATCGGGCACCTCCTCTAGTGAAGTTAGCGGACGCTTCGTACGGGAACAGCTCCTGTGCGGGCGTCGTCAAACCGGCTTCGAATTCTTCTCGGAACTTGCTGATGCCGGACCTGATTGGTGTGGCTGCAGCGTCACCGAGTGCGCAGAAGCTGCGACCGGCGATGTTCCCGGCGATCTCTTCGAGCAGATCGACGTCTCCGGGAAGTCCTTTGCCCTGTTCCAGGCGCAGCATGATCTGCTTGAGCCAGTACGTTCCTTCACGGCACGGCGTGCATTTGCCGCACGATTCGTGCTGGTAGAACTCGGTCCAGCGGGTAATGACGCGCACGACCGATGTGGTCTCGTCGAACACCTGCAGTGCACGCGTTGCCAGCATCGATCCGGCCTGTCCCACGGATTCGTAATCGAGGGACACATCAAGTTCAGCTTCGGTAAACAGCGGGGTGGATGATCCACCTGGTGTCCAGAACTTGAGGGTGTGGCCTTCGCGGATGCCTCCGGCCATGTCGATCAGTTCTCGCATCGTGATGCCGAATGGTGCTTCAAACTGGCCTGGGTTCTTGACGTGGCCTGAGACGGAGAAAATACCGTGGCCCTTGGATTTTTCCGTGCCCATCGAGGCGTACCAGTCGTCTCCGTTGCGGAAAATCCCTGGCACCTGCGAAATGGATTCGGCATTGTTAATAACAGTCGGGCGCGCGTACAGGCCTTCAGCTGCCGGGAACGGGGGCTTCAGGCGCGGATGTCCGCGACGACCTTCCAGGGAGTCCAGCAGTGCGGTTTCTTCACCGCAGATGTAGGCACCGGCACCTGCGTGAGCAATGATGCGCAGGTCTTCCAGCAGGCCAGCCTCTTCAGCTTCGCGAATCGCATTCAGGAGGCGGCGGTAGACGTGGACGACCTCGCCACGCAGGTAGACGAAAGCGTGGTGGCAGTTAATGGCGCGGCATGTGATCGCCATGCCTTCAACCAGAATGTGCGGGTTCGCCATGATCAGCGGGATGTCCTTGCAGGTTCCCGGTTCTGATTCGTCGGCGTTGACCACGAGGTACCGCGGCTTGCCGTCATCGGGAGGCAGGAAGGACCACTTGAGTCCGGTCGGGAAGCCTGCGCCGCCTCGGCCTCGCAGACCGGCAGCCTTGACCTTCTCGACGATGTCAGACGGTTCAAGGGCGCGGGCGGCTTTCAATCCTTCGTATCCGCCACGGCTCAGGTAAGACTGCAGCGTCCATGACCGCTCTGCATCCCACCCGCGCGTCAGGATCGGCGTGAGGGTTGATGGTGCGCTTAAGGAGCTCACTTGTCCTCCTCCTGTTCAGAACCGGTCCGCACCGGAGCATTCCAGTTGTTCTGCTCTGCGATGCGCAGGCCCAGCAGTGAGTTCTCGCCCGCTGAAGGGCCCTCATGCTCGTGACCATCAAGAAAACCGGCAAGTACGTGCTCGACCTCTTTGAACGTGTGGACCGTGTCGGCACCACGCGTCGGGTGGATCGGCTTATCGGCCTCGATGTCGTCGATCAGCTGAATCGCTGACTGCGGTGTCTGGTTATCGAAGAACTCCCAGTTGACCATCATGACGGGCGCGTAGTCACACGCGGCGTTGCATTCGAGGCGTTCCAGCGTAATCTTGCCGGATTCACTGGTCTCATCGGTGCCAACTCCCACATGCTGTGAGACGGCCTCCCAGATTGCGTCACCGCCCAGCACGGCGCACAGCGCGTTCGTGCACACGCCCACCAGGTAGTCTCCCGTGGGATGGCGCTTGTACTGGGTATAGAACGTCGCCACAGCGGATACTTCCGCACGTGTCAGGTCGAGGATGTCAGCGCACAGCGCGATGCCGTCAGCAGTGATGTATCCGTCAACGGATTGCACGAGGTGCAGCAGCGGAATCAGTGCTGAGCGTGAATGTCCGGTGGGATACCGGTCCACAACCAGCGCCGCTTCTTCACGCAGACGCTGTTCAACTTCTGGCGCGTAGCTCATCGGTCAACACCTCCCAAAACAGGGTCAATTGTTGCCAGGCAGACAACCACGTCAGCCAGCTGGCCCCCCTCGGTCATGATGGACAATGACTGCAGGTTGGCGAATGAAGGGTCACGGAAGTGCGCGCGGTAGGGGCGCGTGCCACCGCCGGAGACTACGTGGACCCCGAGCAGGCCCTTCGGATGTTCGATGGTCTGGTATACCTGACCGGCGGGAACAGAGAATCCCTCGGTCACCAGCTTGAAGTGGTGAATCAGCGACTCCATCGACTCGCCCATGATTTCGCGGATATGTTCGAGCGAGTTGCCCTGTCCGTCGGTTGCAACCGACAGCCGTGCCGGCCACGCGATCGAGGGGTCATCAACCATGGTCGGACCGCCCTCGCACTTCTCGAGGCGTCGGAGCACCTGCACGACGATGCGCAGTGACTGGTAGATCTCGTCGAAGCGAACGAGTGTGCGGTTGTAGGCGTCGGATGAATCGTAGGTGGGAACGTCGAATTCGAAATCTTCGTACCCGCAGTACGGTTGCATCTTTCGCAGATCAAACGGAATGCCGGCCGCTTTCAGGCCCGGTCCGGTCATACCGAGCGCCATAACAGCTGACAGCGGCATGTAGCCGGTACCAACGAAACGCTTTTTGAAGATCGGGTTCTGTAAGGTGAGGTCCTGCAGTTCGCCCACGTCTCTGCGGATGCGCGGCAGCTTTTCACGGATGAAGTCCACCGTTCCTGCCGGCAGGTCCTGTGCGACGCCGCCAGGTCGGATGTACGCGTGGTTCATGCGCAGGCCGGTGATGCGTTCGAAAATTCGCAGGATTTCTTCACGTGCGCGGAAGCCGATGGTCATCATCGTGGTGGCACCCAGCTCGTTGCCGCCGGTTCCGATTGCCACGATGTGCGAGGCTGCACGGTTGAGCTCCATCATGAGTACGCGGATCAGCGTGGCGCGCTCTGGAATCTGGTCGGTGATGCCCAGCAGTTTTTCCACCGCCAGGCAGTAGCCGACTTCCTGGAAGAACGGTGCGACGTAGTCCATGCGGGTGCAGAATGTGACGCCCTGTGTCCACGTGCGGTATTCCATGTTCTTTTCGATGCCGGTGTGCAGGTAGCCGGTGTCAACGCGTGTTTCGCGCACGAGTTCGCCGTCCAGTTCAAGGACCAGGCGGAGCACGCCGTGCGTCGAGGGGTGCACTGGACCCATGTTGAGCACGATGCGTTCGTTCGTGATCTTTTCGATTTCGGCGAGGACGTCTTCCCAGTCACCGCCCTGCGCCATGACTTCGGGAATGTCGTCGACATCGATGTTGGCTGTTCCGGGGGTTGCCCGGAAATTGACACGTTGTGCGTTCATCAGTTGTACGACCTCCGTGTGTCGGCCGGTGGAACGGTGGCTCCCTTGTATTCCACGGGAATGCCGCCCAGTGGGTAATCTTTGCGCTGCGGGTGTCCTACCCAGTCATCCGGCATCGCAGTACGCGTCAAAGAGGGGTGGCCATCAAAGATGATGCCCATCAGGTCCCACGTCTCGCGTTCCTGCCAGTCGTTCGCGGGGTAGATGTCGACGATGCTGGGGATGTGCGGATCTGCGTCCGGGCACGTGACTTCCAGTCGCAGCATCCTGTTATGGGTGATCGACATGAACGGGTAAATGGCGTGGAGTTCACGGCCCCTGTCGGCCGGGTAGTGCACGCCGTTGGTGCCGATGCACAGTTCAAAGCGCAGGTCCTGGTCGTCACGCAGGTGACGTGCCACGCGCTGAATGTGCTCGCGCGCAATGAAGATCGTCAGTTGATCGTGTTCGACAACGACCTTTTCGATGACGTCGTTGACATCAAGGCCATCCTCGGTAATCAGTTCTTCGAGGATGTCCACGACCGAGTCAAACCACGATCCGTACGGCCGCTGGCTGGGGGCGGCGAACGTCGCGGCCTGCTGCAGCCCGCCGAAACCGGTGGTGTCTCCGGCGTCGTGAACGCCGAACATGCCGGTGCGTTGGGCCACCACGTCGGGGGCCTGGAAGGATCCCAGCGCCTGCATCTGCCCCTGCGGCTGCACCTCATCAGGGGTAGGCGTCACTGATTCAGTTTCGCTCACGACAGGAGTCCCTTCATCTGGTGGGTCGGTGTAGCAGCAAGTGCTGCCTGCTCGGCCTTGCGTGCGATTTCCTGACGGTGGACGCCAAGCGGCTCTTTGCCGATCTGCTCACGCAGGGTGAGGACGGCGTGGATCAGCGCTTCGGGGCGAGGTGGGCATCCGGGCAGGTAGACATCCACAGGCAGGAAGTGATCGCAGCCCTGGATGACGGCGTAGTTGTTGAACATGCCGCCGGACGAGGCGCAGGCGCCCATCGAAATGACCCACTTGGGGTCGGCCATCGAGTCGTAGACGCGACGGATGATCGGTGCCATCTTGTGGGAGACACGACCCGAGACGATCATGAGGTCGGAGTGACGCGGCGAGGCGCGGAACACTTCCAGTCCGAATCGTGACATGTCAAAGCGAGGGGTGCCGGCTGCCATCATTTCAATCGCGCAGCACGCCAAGCCCATGGTGACAGGCCACTGGCTGTGTTTACGACCCAGCCCCAGCAGTTTTTCCATGCTGGTCAGAGCAATGCCTGCAGGTAACGCTTCTTCAATACCCATGAGTCCTCCTTCGCTCCTAGTAGTCCAGCCCGCCGCGGCGCCACTCGTAAATGTAGGGCACCGTGATCAGGGCGATAAAGGTCAACATGACAACAAGCCCGAACAAGCCCAGCTGGTTAAAGCTGACGGCCCACGGGTACATAAAGACGACCTCGATGTCGAAGATGATGAAGGTCATCGCGACGAGGTAGTAGCGCACCGGGAAACGGCCTTCCTCAATGTGCTGAGGGCCTGGATCAATGCCACATTCGTAGTTGTCAGCTTTGGTGCTGTTCTTGCGTGTGGGTCCCAGGATCGCTGATGCACCCAGGCCGCCCAGCGCCAGCACGATGGCTGCTGCGGCCATAATCAGCAATGGCACGTAGGGATTGGTCATTGTTCCTCCCGGTTATTGACGAGGGCGGTCAGCCCGATGGCACAACTGCAACACGGAGATTGCTGAGTCGATCTCATACCTTGGGCACCACCTTCGTGAGGGTAGTAATCAGACGGTCGTCCCATTGACCGCCGCTACGTTCAAAACCATCTGATAACAGTTTATGGACAAGTGTCATCAAGCGTGGGATTCCAAGCCCCGTATGTGTACACAAGTGCATCACTTTCGGGTTCTCGATCAGCCGCACGAAGATTCGTCCCATGGAATAGTACCCGCCATATTCCTGTTTCATCGCATGAGGGTACTCTTCCATCGCCTTATCCATGCCGGCAAGCGTCGTGCGGGCAAGACCCTGAGCCATCGCCATTGCAGCAAGACGACCCGCTTTCAGGGCCGGCGCGATTCCCTCGCCGTTGAAGGGTGAGACCATTCCGCCAGCATCACCCACCAGCACCAGTGAGTTCGCGTAGTGGGGTGTGCGGTTAAAGCTCATCGGCAACGCTGCGCTGCGCAGGGAGCCAACCTGATTGTCAGGCGTGAAACCCCACTCGTCGGGAAGGGAATCGACCCATTGCTTCAGCACTTTGTGGTACGGCAGTTTGGTTGCCTTCGCATCTGAAGAGACTGATCCCAAGCCGACGTTGACGGTGCCGTCACCCATCGGGAAGATCCAGCCGTAACCGGGCAGCGGTTCGGATTTGCCGGGCTGTCCTGCATACAGTTCGAGGTGGGATTCCATCCACTCTTCATTTGAGCGAGGTGAGCGGAAGTACGTGCGTGCCGCCACTCCGAGGGGACGGCGCGGATTCTTTTCACGTCCCATTGCGGTGGCCAGTCGCGCCGACACGCCGCCTGCATCCACCACAAGTTTGGCGTGGAACTCGACATCTTCAGCGTCTTTACCCTGCCCGATGCGCGCGCGCACGCCAGTGATGCGCCCAGTTGAGTCAGTCAACGGTCCTGTCACCGTACAGTTTTCGACCAGGCGCGCACCACGATTGCATGCGTGCTGAATGAGGTCTTGGTCGAGTTCCGTGCGGCGACGTGTCATGCCGTATCCGGGCAGTGATTTTTGGTCAGGCCATTCCAGTTGCAGGCGATGCCCGCCACCAATGACCGTCAATCCGCGGTTACGCGTCCACGTGCTTGTATCGACGCCCATCACAATGAGTTCGTACACGGCTGCAGGGGTCAGCCCGTCGCCGCATATCTTGTCCCGCGGGAATGATGCTTTTTCAAGTACGAGGGCATCAATGCCGGCACTTGCCAGGTGGTAGGCAGTTGATGCACCTGCCGGCCCGCCACCGACGATTACGACGTCAGCATCATCATGCTTCGCCACACCGTCAGACACAGTGTCTCCTCTACTTGTTGTCAAGCCTCATTCGACTAGCACCCTACTCCGATTGCCCCAAAGGGCGCATTTCGTCATTTTGGCGCGAAAAAAGACTGGTTCTTTGATGTATTTGAGAAAGGGGGCCTTTACCTATTTCAGGTATCGTGAAGCGCGTCTCATTGGGCACGTCGGGCACGATGCAGCGCAACGATGCCGCCTGTCAGATTCCTGTACTCCACGCTCTCCCATCCGCTCCGCGCGATCATCTTCCCCACAGTGATCTGGTCGGGCCAGCTCTGGATCGTCTCAACCAGGTAGTCGTACGCCACGTCGTCAGATGAAACCAGGCGTGCCAGCGTCGGCATGACCACCATCTGGTGGATGCGGTACAGGCGCGAGAAAATCGGGTCAGTCGGGTGGGAGAATTCACAGATCACCAGTCGCCCGCCCGGTTTCGTCACGCGTGCCATTTCACGCAAGGCGCGTTCCGGGTCGCTGATATTGCGCAGCCCGTACGACATGGTCACGGCGTCGAATGTCGCGTCTCCGAATTGGAGGTTGGTGGCATCGCCCTGAACAAATGAGATCTCCGGGTGGCGCTCACGGCCTACCGCAATCATTCCTTCTGACAGGTCGCACGCCGTCACGCGTGCGCCACCGGCAGCGATCGCCGCAGCTGATGCACCGGTTCCGGCAGCAAGGTCGAGGATTTCCTCCCCAGGCTCGCCATCGACTGCAGTGCGCAATGCGCGCAGCCACACATGATCCATCCCACCGCTGGCAAGTGCATTCATCATGTCGTATCGACGTGCCACGGAATTAAACATTGCCGCAACTTCGCCGGGATCCTTATCCAGTTGCGCGCGCACGCCCGCCGGTGAGCTGTCGTCATTGAGGTCAGCGTCCTGGTCATAGACGTCGTAGTTCAGACCTGCCGTTTCATTCATGTCTCTATCTTTTCATGGTCTGGATACGATGGCCTCATGTCTGGCACTTTCGGTTCCGTATCTCTCAATGGCAAACTCCACGTCTCTATTGCATCACTACCGCCTTCACACCTCTGTGCGACGCGTCCGCTGGCCTCACTGCTGCCCAGCCCTGCAGACGCGTTGACGTGGTTGGGAGATCGCTGTTCGATCGTTGCCGATGGGCGCACTGCCACGATCACTGTGACAGGTACACAGGCCATCAGGCAGGCGTCGTCAGAGTGGACGAACGTGTGCCAGGACGCCCTCGTCGATACTGATTCGACAATTGACGAGGGGAGCTCACGCCTTTGTGGACCGGTTGCATTGGCCTCGTTCGGTTTTGCATGGAATACGCGCGGTGTCCTGATCATTCCGCACACCGCAATCGTCGAGCGCGATGGCGCGCGCTTCGTGATCACGACGGCACTCGACCAGGATCCTGCTGATCCGATTCAGGCTGCCTCCGCTCTTGCCGAGGCAGCGCTCAGTACGCAGCTGACTACGCCGAAAGGACTGATGACACAGGCCGGGCGTATGACGCAGAACCAGTGGCTCAGCGCGGTGCGCCGCGTGATCCGGCGCCTGAACTCGGGAGCAGCATCGAAAGTGGTGATGAGTCGCGACATGGTCGTGGACAGTCCGACCGCTATGGATGAGCGATACCTGGTCACCCAGTTGCACGAGCAGTTTCCTTCGACCTGGACATATGCCGTTGCCGGTTTAGTGGGCGCCACACCGGAGATATTGGCGTCTAAAGAAGCTGATCATGTGTACTCGCGCGTCCTGGCTGGCACTGCAGCTCCCGGAAATGCTGACGAGTTGATGTCGTCAGATAAGAATCGTCGTGAACACGCGCTGGCCGTTGAATCTGTCACCCGCCGCCTCGAACCGATGGCCACGTCCGTCGAGTGCCCGCCCGAGCCTAGCGTGATCGAACTTCCAAACGTCATTCACCTGGCAACCGAAGTCAACGCTGTTGTGCCGGATCACTCCCTCCTCGACGTGGTGGCTGCTTTACATCCCACGGCAGCGGTGTGCGGCACACCGACAACACTGGCGTACGATCTGCTGGAATCCTTCGAGCAGACGCGTCGCGGCCGCTATTCAGGCCCGGTGGGCTGGGTCGATGCGAATGGCGACGGTGAGTTCGGCATTGCGTTGCGATGCGGACAGTTCACGCGTGAGCGCACACAGATCCGTGTCTTCGCTGGTGGGGGCATCATGCCTGACTCCGTGCCGGAGATGGAACTGGCCGAAACGCGCGCGAAGATGTCCCCTGTTCTGGACGCGCTGGGCGTGTAGATTGCGCGATTGGGTACTGGTGGTATCCGCCTAACGGAAGTATCGGCGGCCGTGCGGCGCGGCGTGGTGTGGTTGCCTCGGTGACGACGCTTCGGCGGCGCGGCGTGGTCACGTCGGTGCGGGCGTGCGTGCACCGACCCCTCAAACTGGCGGGCGCACGTGCATATACCCCTAAAAAGTCTCGCCAGAATGCACATACCCCTAGAAAAGGCGGTTCGCCATTTCATCGCTTTCCCATATGCGCAGGTCACGGGGTGTTGCGCGGAGAGCGCCAGCGGACGGTCGCGGTTCTTCTAGGGGTATGTGCACAAAATGCCGAAGATTTAGGGGTATGTGCACAAAAAGATCGAAAATCTAGGGGAATGTGCACGATTCAGCCTTAAATCTAGGGGGTCGTGCGCCGACAGTCGGGCGATGCGTGAAAAGAGCCTCTACCTAGATGACGATGCTGGCGGACATGCGGGAACTACATGCGGCCGGGAGGTTCGGGTCAGGATCTCATCGAGAGCGCTGCGCACGCTGTCAGGAACCACAAGGTATTCGGGTTTGTGCGGCCACTGTATTGTCGGGGTTGGCTCACCCAAAGAGGCGAGGCCGCCCAAAGCGCGTTCACCTTCCTCACGAATCATCTCGATCGCGCGTTCCTTGGCCGGATAGCCGATCTGCGCCTTGAACAGCAGGTCGAATGCGTCATCAAACCACGGATCGTCCGCCACTGTCAGTGCTTCCGCAGACATCTCAACCGTAACCTGCTGATCTGCCGGAACGTCAGCAATCGTGACTTCATAGGACAAGGTCTTGTTGCAGTAGGTCAGCGCCACGCGTTCAGAGGCAACCTTGGCGTTGTTGACGGTGATCGTCACGTCACCCTCGTCAATGGGCGCAACGCCGCGGAAGACGAGGGTCCACGTGCGCGTGGCCGGGAGAACGTCGACATGGTCGGCAGGCGGGTAAATGGTGAAGGTACGCGTGTCGGAATCATCGGCAGGCGACCAGTTCAGTGAAAGAGTGGTTGCGGCCCATGCGACATTTTCCTGTGCGGCTCCGTCATCTTCCCACAGGACGAACTCACCATTCTCACCGGGCATGACGATGACGCGCAGATGCTCGGGGTTGTCAACATTGTTGAGCTGGTCGGGCGCGTTATCCTGCAGCGGGATGATTGCGCCTGCGGGAGCGAAAACCGGGTAAGAATCCAGATCGCGCCATACGCGCAGGCGACGGCCGGCTTCACCGCGAGATTCGACGCGTCGACCTGTAAAGAAATCGAACCACGTGCCGCGCGGGAACCAGACGTCGGCCTGGGCTTTCATCGTGTCGTGCTCGCGTGGATCAGTGATGGCAGCGACCAGCAGCTGCGAACCGAAGCGGAATTCGTGCGGGTGATCGCAGGCATCGGCAGTCTCGGGTGCCTGCCAGTACATCGGCTCAACGAGCGGCCGCCCCTCGTAAGCGGTGTGCCTGTTCATCGTGTACAGGTAGGGAATCAGTTGGTGGCGCAGACGAAGTGCCTGGTTCATCACGCTGCGCGTCTCGTCGTGGAAGTTCCACGGCTCCTTTGAGTTGAAAGCTGATTCAGTGGAGTGCAGGCGATTGATCGGGCTGAAGGTGCCCAACTGGTACCAGCGTGCCTCCAGTTCTTCGTCGCGTACACCGAACATATGTCCGCCGATGTCGTGGCTCCACCAGGAGTATCCGATGTTGGAGGCCGTGGATGTGAAGAAGGGTTGGAACTTGAGCGAGTCCCACGACACGACCGTGTCGCCGGAGAATCCAACCGGGTAGCGGTGTGAGCCTGGCCCTGCGTAACGCGAGAAGGTCAGCGGACGCTCCCCTGCCTGCGCGGAATCGAGGAAATGCAGGTGGTTGATCATCCATAGCGGGTCCAGGCCGGGCTGACGGGTTGTTCCGCCTTGCTGCCAGTCAAGCCACCAGAAGTCGACCCCTTCCTTTTCCATGGGGTGAATGACTTCTTCGAAGTAGATCTGCATGAAGCGCGGATCTGTCAGGTCAAATTCGGCCGGGTCCTCACTGGCCGGATCGATTCCCATGCGTGTGGCGACCCGCTGGTACGCCTCTTCAAAGGCACGGATCCCGTCGGCCGGATGCAGATTCAGCGTCGTGCGCAGCCCCCGTTGATGGAGCCAATCGAGGAACTGTTCAGGTTGCGGGAACAGGTCACGATTCCATGTGAATCCAGTCCATCCGGTGCCGTACTTCGGGTCAATGTCGTGGACAAGGTGCCAGTCCATGTCGATTACGGCAACGGTAAGCGGCACGCGCTCGTCCTCAAAGCGTGTGATGAGCTCACGGTATTCCTCGTCCGAATAGGCGTGGTAGCGGCTCCACCAGTTGCCCAGTGTGAAGCGCGGCAGCAGCGGGGTCGGGCCTGTCAGCTGATAGAAGTCGCGCACCGCGTCCGCAAAATCATGCCCGTAGGCAAACAGATAGAAGTCGTGCGACGAGGGTGTCGCTCCGGACGGCTCATCCGGATTACGGGGCTGGACCCACGTACCGAATGCGTTGTCATGCCCGTCAACTTCGCTGACTTCGCGGATCAGGTTGGACTGGGAATCATCGATCACAGCCCACCCGTCGAATGCTGCGAGGCCTTCGTCCAGTTCAACAGGACCGTCGATCTGGTCGAGTGTACGGGCGGTGCCGCCCAGGTTGGCCCGAGCCGGTTCCGAGAAACGCCAGGTGGATCCCACGCCCTTGATAAACGCAGACAACCCGAAACGGGAAAACGGTTTTTCGTCGTAGGTGATACGCACAGCGTCCGTATCGATCAGGACGCGCCCGTCGCGCCGGGTGACGCGGAATTTTGGAGTATCCCCAAAACTGCGGTTCAGAACGATCTGAGTGGCGTCGTCAACGAATTCGTCGGTGTCGGACCATTCGAATCGGATCAGCCGGTCGGTGATGATGCCGATGCGCCAGTGGGGCCCGCTCACTGTTCGCTGCGGATCCATCGAGGGGCGTGCCCCTATTTTGTCCATACTGAACAGTGAGTCGGCCACCATGGCGCTGTATCCTTCCAAGTTCAGGAGATATTGACCCGTTTAACAAGATGTTGACACGAGCATAGATCCTGGCATTTCTATTTCTGGATCTGCGATTGGAGTGTCACATCTGCACTGGCCAGTTTGCCGTCACGCACATATTCGATGGCGACGTGGTCGCCTCCAGTGTAACGGCGAATGTAGCCGGTCAGAGACTTTCCGGATTCAACCGCATTACCGTCGACGGCGGTAATGACGTCACCAGCTTTCAGCCCTGCCTCGGCCGCGGCTGACCCATTGTTGACCTCGCTGATGGCGGCACCCATGCGCGTGGTGCCATCGACTGTGGCTGTGCCGGTTGTAATGAGCACACCCAACACAGCGTGGTCGACTTGTCCGTTCGCGATGATCTGTTCAGCGACAGACTTCACGAGGTCCGATGGAATTGCGAAACCAAGTCCGATCGAGCCTGCAGATGAGGAA
This sequence comes from Actinomyces sp. HMSC065F12, assembly GCF_001814535.1. NCBI lineage: Bacteria > Bacillati > Actinomycetota > Actinomycetes > Actinomycetales > Actinomycetaceae > Actinomyces > Actinomyces sp. HMSC065F12. The sequence continues at coordinate 59,536 of NZ_KV816945.1, read as the reverse complement.
TCTGAGCCCATAGATGCGATCGATGAGTTAATACCGATGACTTTGCCCTGGGCGTCAAAGAGCGGTCCGCCGGAGTTTCCCGGATTGATCGAGGCGTCCACCTGAATCGCATTGGTGATGACCGAGGGACTGGTTTCCTTGTTCTGATTTTGAGGAAGCTGTCCGAAGGGGTCACGTGGGTCGATCTGCTGCTGGTTGTCCTGTTGTTCGGTTGCCACCTCGACTGGGCGGTTGAGTGCTGAAACGACGCCGGTAGTGACGGTTGAAGACAGACCCAGTGGCGATCCGATCGCCATCACGTCCTGTCCCACCTGGACATCCGCAGATGACCCGAATGCGGCGACAGACAGGTCTGCGGGAGGATCCACAATCTGCAGCACGGCCAGGTCGGTACTCGAATCGACGCCGACAATTTCGGCGGCATAGATTCGCCCGTCAGACAAGGTCACGCTGATTCGACCATTTGAGGCATTTTCGGCCGCTGACACAACGTGGTAGTTCGTCACGATGTGACCGGCTGAATCGTACACGACGCCAGAGCCGATATCGGCTGTTTGCCCGCCTTGGACGTTGATGGACACCGTTGCGGGAGAGACCGCTGCCGCAACTTCTGCCCACGTCGCATCACTGCTGATGACAGGTGCAGGCTGTTGCGAGGCGTGCGAACTCTGCGAACTGGTAGCGGTTGCCGTCGAATTATCTGAACCGACAAATTCATTAATCCCCCACGCGCCGCCAAGAGAGAGGGCAACGGCCACAAGCATCGCGGCTGCAACTGCGCCCCAGCCCGGGCCATTCTTCCGCGTCTTTCGTGCACGTTTCGTCGAGGATGCCGGCGCGGCAGTGGCGACGCGACCATAGGAAGCGGATCCAGACTCTGGGTTCGGTGATGCATAGGGATTGCGGGAATCGTGCGAGTACTGGTCACCTCGTGACGCACCTGCATACTGGCCAGATTGCGTGTACTGGCCGTTCGCCCCCTGAGCATACTGGCTAGCTCGTGAATACTGGCCGCCCTGCAGGTATTGCGTGCGCTCAGGTGACTCACCTTGGTCATACGACTGCCTGTGCCCGTACGACTGGCTCTGGCCACTCGCCGCACTTTCTCCATACGACTGGGAGCTCGGGGCTACGAAGCCATCGCTGCCGCCTGCGTAGGCCGAAGAACCGCGCCCTGCGTAGCTGGGCCCGTCCGGGCGGATATATTCCGTCGAGTTCGAGGGCGACCCGTAGGCATATCGGGATCCCTGCTGAACCTGCCGGCTCTGCCCGGTTTGCTCACTCGACTGGCCCTGATATCCCTGATCGCCCTGATTTCTCTGATCGCTCTGATAACCTCGCTCCTTGAGATCACTCTGTTCACCCAGATCGCCCCGTTCGGCGCTATCGCTTTTCGAACGCGGCAGGTCACTCGGCGGCATATATGCCGACGAGTGGTCAGAGGTTTCCTGTGGCGCGTAAGCGTCGCGCCCATCTGGTGTCTCGTTCTGATCATTGAATTCAGATCGAGGAAATTGCTCGTTTGTCATACGTCCTTCTTTTTCTGGTCTGTGTGATGCCCAGTATGACAAGGGATCTTCCAGATGACCTGAAGGTTATCTGGAAGTTTTCTGAGAACGTGAAGGTGTGAGAATTTTCCGCATACCGTCAGCATCCCTCGTCAATTTGACATGAATCACAGACGGTTCATCGATGGGGAGCGCCAGGGCCTCTGCCACATCATCCAGGCTCACGGCCGCGCAGTAGGACCACCCGTAGGCTCGGCATAGTGATTCGATATCAACGCTCTGCGCGCAGCCAAACCATCGCTCGTACATCGATTGAGGTGCCTGTCCATGTTCAAGCGAGGCGAAAATGGATCCGCCCTGATCGTCCAGAACAATGATCGACAGCGCTCCACCACCGCGAAGCGCCAGTGCCGACGCATCATGGAAAAAAGTCAGATCCCCCATCACCGCGCGCACGCGCGCACCGTTGGCACTGCACCCCCACGCCGTGGCAATCGTGCCGTCAATCCCGGCCAGACCGCGGTTCGACACGACGCTCGCCTGGGCAGGCGTACGGATCGCCAGGTCGAAAGCACGCACAGTGTTCGATGCTCCCAGAACCAGTACGTCGGTTCCAGTGTCGCGCCAGATCAGGTCCGCCACAGTGAGCATAGAGAACTGCTCGGGATCGAGCGCATCATCGGCATACCCTGAACGCTCACGCAGAGAGTCACGCCACTCGCCCCCCTCGCCCAGAGGCACATCACACAGCGAGGGCACAACACTGCTCGCCCTGCCTGCAACATCTGGCCATTCCGTATGCTCGCTGACCACTACGATGCGAATATCATCGCGCGCAAGAAGCCTGGAAACAGGGCGCGACAGCGTCGGTCGCCCCGTCACGATGACCTGCTCGATCTGGCTGAGCACGTCACTGTCACTGAGAATGCTTTGCTGATGCGGAATCCACGCGGAGCTTCCCGTCAGCCCACTGGTCGGCTCAGCGAGCAGCGGGATCCCGGCGCGTTCAGCCCATGCGGCGCTGTCGCGATGCGCACCGTCGCCGGCAATCATCACAGTACGCAGATTCGGATCCACCACCTGCCGCCACGCGACCGGCTCACGCTCACATAAGAAGAAGCGGGTCGCAGAAACGGCGGGGTCACCCTCGTCCATCAGGATTTTCTCAACGTCACCCGCACTGGCAGGTGCAAGAGGATCACGAAGTGCGACATTGAGGTGGACCGGGCCGCGATCGGTGGCTGACCATCCGCGAGCGGCAGCGACGAGGCGTCCAACGCGGGCCGTCAAAGCCCGGTCAGCAGTGGTATCAGCGGGAATGTCACACGTCATCGACACGTGCGAGGCAAAGATCCCCGCCTGCGTCGTCGTTTGCGAAGCTCCCACGGATCGCATTTCGAAGGGACGGTCAGCGCTGACCACGATCAACGGCAGATGGGAATGGTGAGCTTCGGCGATGCCGGCGTGCATCTCGGCAACGGCTCCACCTGACGTCATGATCAGCGCAACGGGCCGAGGCTCATGTGCCGCAGGAGTGAAGTCAGGTGTGGCCAACTCGTCGGCGCGAGACAGGCCGCCTGCAAAGAAGGCGGCATCACGCTCATCGAGCACAATCCACGTTCGGATATCGAGGTGGCGCTCACACGCGTCAAGCGCATAGGCGAACGGGGCTGATCGCGACCCGGGACTGTAGACGAAGTCACGCACACCGTGAGCTGCGAGCGCACGAACGATTCCAAGAGCAAGGCGAAGTGACTGAGTCATTGGCGTTCCTCATTCAGCACGGCGCACATGGCGTCTAATCGGTCGATCCACCTGTCCCGGCATCCGGCCGGCAGGGGGCATGCGTCAATCAATTTCTCATCCACTCTCATGTCATGCACCTGAATTCGGCCTGACTCCACTTTGAGCGGTTCGCGCACGGTGTCAGCAGCGAACAGTTGCGCAGTTGCCAGTCCGCACGCCGTTTCGACAGGCAGGCAAGCCGCCAGTTGGAGGCCGCGCGCCAGCCCAATGGATGATTCGAGGGCGGAGGAGACCACTACTTTGATGCCAGCTCGTTCAGCAATCTCACGTGCTGCGCGCGCCCCTCCCAGCGGGGCAAGCTTGATGATCGCCACGTCGGCAGCGTGGGCACGAATAACGGCATAGGGATCTTCGGCACGTCGGATCGACTCGTCAGCGGCTATTGGCACGTCAACGCGGGCCCGCACGCGCGCCAGCTCTTCGACTGTGCGGCACGGTTGTTCCGCGTATTCCAGGCCACCGGCGCTGGCCGCTGCTTCGTGCAGCGCAGTAATCGCCGCGATAGCAGTGGGCACGTCCCACGCCATGTTGGCATCGATGCGCACATGCGGATCATCGCTGATGCGGGCAAGCTCGCGGGCAACAGCGGCAACGCGTTCACAGTCCTGGTCCACAGTCATCCCCGGGTCTGCCACCTTCACTTTGGCGGTCGCACATCCTCCGCTGGCTTGCACACGCTCGGCTGCCTCAGCTGGCGTTCCGACAGGGATCGTGACATTGACGGGGACGCTGGTGCGCCGGGCCGTGGGCGGCGTCTGCGTTGCAGCTTCGAGGGCGGCCATCAGCCACCGTGAGGATTCAGGCGGGCCATAATCCCAAAACGGCGCCGCTTCTGACCAGCCTTCAGGGCCGTGCAGCAGGAGGCCTTCTCGCTCCGTGACTCCACGAAAGCGCGTGATGAGCGGCGTGTGGTAGATCAGGACGGTGTCGATAGCGTCCAGCGTGCGGCGCGTGGCCGGTGCCAGCTCAGCGATGCGGACCTGTTCGATCGCGCATGAAGCGCCCGATCTTTCGCGAAGCGGATCGCCTGAGATTTGAGAGTGGTCATTATGTAACATCGCAGCCCTCCACGTAGGGTGGGATCATGATTCTGATTGCCTTGCTCTTCGGATTGGTGGTGCTGGCAGCGGCACTGTGGCTGCGTACCGATTCTCCGCGTTCACGATGGTGGCAGAACGCGAACGGACTGGTGGATGAGAAAATGGCGTTCGCCACGATCCCGGGCCTGGCTGGCGTGCTGCTCGGCATCAGTATCCTCGCATTGGGGTCGATGATTCCCAACCCCGCTGGCCGCTGGATTACAGGCGCGGCAGGTGCTCTGCTCCTCATAGCCGGTATTGTCGTCTCCATGATGGCCTTTGGACGAAAGCCGTTGCCGTCGTGGCTCACGCCTTCGTGGTATCACTCCGACCCAAAGCGGCGACCATAACAGCTTTAATCGTGTGCATGCGGTTCTCGGCCTGATCGAAGACGATAGAGCGCGGCCCCTCAAACACCTCGTCGGAAACTTCGATTCCATCCAGGCCAAACTCGTCAAAGATCTGCTGTCCGACGGTGGTCTTCAGATCGTGGAATGACGGCAGGCAGTGCATGAATTTCGCATCGGGACCGGCTTGTGCCATGAGCGCTTCGTCAACGCGGTAGCTGCGCAGCAGGTCGATGCGGTGCGCCCACACATCCTTAGGCTCCCCCATCGACACCCAGATGTCCGTGTGGACAAAGTCGACGCCAGCGACTGCGTCCACATCCTCGGTAATGGTCAGACGCGCACCCGACTCGTCGGACCGTGCCTGAGCCGCCTCGATGACGTCCTGCGGTGGCCATAGTTCCTTCGGTGCAATGATGCGGGTGTCCATGCCGAGGATCGCGCCGTTCACCAACAGGGACCGCCCCATGTTGAAACGCGCGTCCCCGACGTAGGCGTAGGCAATGTCGTGGTCGTCCACGCCCTCGCTGTGTTCTCTCATCGTGAGTGTGTCAGCCAGCATCTGCGTGGGGTGCCATTGGTCGGTCAGGCCGTTGAATACCGGAACGCCTGAGTACTGTGCCAGCGTGTCCACAACTGATTGGTCGTCACCGCGGTACTCGATCGCGTCGAACATACGTCCCAGCACACGAGCGGTGTCCTCGATGGATTCTTTGTGTCCCATCTGTGAGCCTTGCGGATCGAGGTAAACGGTGTGGGCTCCCTGGTCTGCTGCCCCGACCTCGAATGCGCAGCGCGTGCGTGTCGATGTTTTCGCAAAGACGAGGGCGACGTTGCGTCCACTCATGAGTTGTTGTTCAGTGCCATTCTTCTTGGCTGCTTTCAGCGCTGCTGACAGGCATAGCAGGTTGTCCCATTCTTCGCGCGTGAAGTCAAGTTCACGAAGCAGGGATTGTCCGGGGCGCAGCATGGATGACAGATCTGTACTCATGGCTTCCAGATTAGCCGCTAGTGTGGAGGTCATGAGTGCTCTTCCATTTGTGTCCGACACCTTCGATCCTGATCGCTGGCGTGTTGTCGAGGGGTTCGAGGACCTGACCGACATGACGTATCATCGCGGAATTTCGCGCGGATCTTGCGACGGAGCGGCAGCCGGACAAGATCTGCCCTGGGTTCGTATTGCCTTTGATCGCCCAGACATTCGCAATGCTTTTCGACCGCTGACTGTCGATGAGTTGTACCGCTGTCTGGATCATGCGCGGATGAGCAGTGATGTTGCCGCGATCATCCTGACTGGCAACGGGCCGTCTGCCCGTGACGGTGGCTACGCGTTTTGTTCGGGTGGTGATCAGCGTGTTCGAGGCAACGACGGGTACCGCTACGAGGTGGATGGTGCTGACGCGGACGCCGATGTGTCGAGCCGGCGTGAGCAGATCGATCCGGCTCGGGCGGGACGTCTGCATATTTTGGAGGTTCAGCGCCTGATCCGCACCTGTCCGAAAGTCGTGATCGCTGCAATTACCGGGTGGGCTGCCGGTGGCGGTCACTCATTAGGAGTCGTGTGTGATCTGGCGGTCGCTTCCCGCGAACATGCTCAGTTCATGCAAACGGATGCCAACGTGGGGTCCTTTGATGCGGGGTACGGTTCGGCGCTGCTGGCCCGTCAGGTCGGTGATCGGCGCGCACGCGAGATTTTCTTCCTGGCTCGCCGCTATGACGCGGCTGAGGCGCAGGCGTGGGGAGCCATCAATCGTGCGGTGCCGCATGAGGATGTGGAAAACGTGGCGCTGGAGTGGGCGCGCACGGTTGCCGGCAAGTCTCCACAGGCGATCCGCATGTTGAAGTTTGCGTTCAATCTGGCTGACGATGGTCTTGCCGGGCAGCAGGTGTTCGCCGGGGAGGCAACCCGGATGGCGTATATGACGGCGGAGGCTCAGGAGGGGCGTGACGCGTTCCTCGAGCACCGCTCCCCCGACTGGTCGACCTTCCCGTACTACTACTAAAGCCGGCCGGCTGACAGCTGGCCATTCATACTGCTGACGCGTGGCCCGTTGTCGGGTGACCTCACTGCGCCGGCCGACAACTGTCGGTGGCCTCGCGCATTACAGTGGCCACTGCTGACCTGTCCACGCAGCGTCGAAGAACATCCACTCATAGCGCGACGCAACTTCACATGCTTCGGCCATGCGCTCACGACCCGCTTCGTCGCTGGCCTGCGCATACTGGTCCGCGTAGTCCTTTGCGCGCCGTGTTGCTTCCTCGAATTCTGGCCCCGTGTAGGTTCTGATCCAGTCACCGTAGGGGTGTGCGTCCAGCTCATCCTCGGAGTGGACACCCTCGCGGAGCCGATGCCCGACGAAATCGTAGAGCCAAAAGCATGGCAGCACTGCTGCAATGCCAACCCCCTGCGTCTCGGCATGCGTGCTGGCCAGCAGGAATGACATGTAGGCGCGACATGTGGGGTTCATGGTCGCCCCCTCGAGGACATCCACATGCGAGGCGTGCAGCGAACGTTCATCCACCATTGTCTGATGCGCACACCCCGACCAGAACGTCACTTCGTCAGCGTCACTGGCGCCGGCTGCCAGTGCGGACAAGGCGCGCGAATAGTCGATCAGGTACAACGCATCTTGGCGTAGGTACTCGTGGAATGTCTCCAGCTCAAGCGACCCGTCGGCAAGTGCGCAGACAAAGGGATGCTCACTGATCGCGTTGCGCACCGGTTCGATGCGCTGCCATACCTGGTCGGTAAAACTCATGATTCCTCCTTCCACAGGTCGACAAAGTGATGAACGGGACCGTGCCCCCTGCCCACATCGAGCGAGTCGGCAGCCAGGAGCGCGCGCGTCAAGTAATCCTTCGCCTGAGCAATCGCATCAACCCAGGTGTCTGTGCGGGGGCGTCTGGCCGCTATGGCACTGGACAGCGTGCATCCGGTGCCGTGAGTGTTCTGTGTGTCAACACGCGTCCCCTTCAGGAATGTGACCCCGTCACCATCAATCAGCACGTCTGTGGACGTGTCGGTCAAGTGTCCGCCTTTGATGAGGACGCGGGTCATGCCGCGCGCGAGAAGTTCCTTGCCCTGGTCGGTTGCTTCGTCCAGCGTTGTCGCCACATCGCAATCCAGCAGCACGGCTGCTTCGTGCAGATTCGGGGTAATCAGGTCAGCTTTCATGCACAGGTCGTGTACAGCGTCAACTGCGTCCTCGTCAACCAGTCGGTCACCGGAGGTCGCCACCATGACGGGGTCAAAAATCGTGTTCGAAAGGCGTGGCAGATACTCACCGATTGCGGCCGCAAGTTCCGTGCTTGCCACCATTCCCACTTTCGTGGCGTCCGGAGTGATGTCGTCCAGCAGGGTGTCCATCTGTTGGCGCACGAAGTCCACCGGGACGGGGAACACGCCTCGCACTCCTTGCGTCGATTGGGCGGTCAGCGCCGTAATGACACTCATTCCGTAAGCTCCTGAGGCGCTGAACGATTTGAGATCTGCCTGAATGCCTGCCCCACCGCTGGGGTCCGATCCGGCGATTGTTAGGGCTTTGACTGTTTTCATAAAATGTTCTCCTTCATCGCATGGATGATGCATGTGCTGCCATTCGGGGCTTGGATCATGAGCTGGCGGGAGCACTGGGTACATGGCCGGCAAGTGCTGAGTCCCTTCCTCGGGGTCTGAATTGGGTGGTTAGTGACCCGCGCTGCGCAGGCCTTCTGCCCATTGATCTGCCAGTTCGCGTGCAGCTTCGCGCGCGTCGGGTGCTAGGCAAATTGCGGACACGACGGCCGCTCCGTCCAATCCTTCACGTGCCAGCGGTGCCATATCCGGTGCTTTGATGCCTCCGATTGCCACCGACGGCAGGTGTGTGCTGCGTGCGATCTGTCCTGTTCCATCGATGCCATGTTCCTCGGGAGCATCGGTTTTCGTGGAAGTATCACGCACGACGCCAATGCCGATGTAGTCGACGCGCCCCGGGTTCTCTTCGGCTTCCTTCAGTTCCTCAGGGGTGGAGGCCGACAAACCGATGATGGCCTCGGGGCCGATCAGCTTGCGGACAAGGGCAACCGGCAAGTCGGTTTGTCCAACGTGAACGCCTGCAACGTTCGCACCTGCCAGGCGTGCCGCCAGGAATACGTCCACACGATCATTGATCAGGAGTGTGACCGAGTCAGCGACAGCGTCGGCCACTTCCATCACTTCGTTGAAGAAATCCAGTGACTCAGCGTCTTTACACCGAAGCTGCACGCATGTCACTCCTCCGGCGACAGCTTCTGCCACCGTTTGCGCAACGGTGCGTCCCGCAGCGTGGCACATGTCTGCGTCCGTGACAAGATAGATGCTCAGGTCGAGGGATGAGACAGCCTTGTTCATCACTGCCCTGGCCTCACTGCGCGATGATGGTGACGCGTTCAAAGTCCTCATCGCGGAAGTTGTCCAGCGCGTCGAGGAACTCCATTTGGAACGTGCCGGTTCCGCGTGCACGCTCCGCCGCGATTTCCGAGGCCGCCGCATACAGTGCGTGAACAGCAACCAAACCGTCAAGCTGGGTCCGAGCCACAGAGGCGAACGCGCCGGCCAGCGCGCCAAGCGAGCATCCCGCCCCAGTGATGCGGGTCAGCATATCTGAGCCACCCTCGACACGCACGATTGCGTCGGCTGAGACGATCGCATCGGACTTGCCGGACACAGCCACCAACGATCCATATTCGCTGTTGATGTGGCGGGCGGCATCGATGGCGGCGTCCACCGCATCAGCGGAGTCAACACCGCGGCCGCCTTCTCCCAGCCCTGCCAGAGCAATGATTTCCGACGGGTTGCCTCGCACAATTGACGGGCCGAGGGCGACCAGCTGATGCGCGAGCTGCGTGCGCACCGGCAGTGGCCCGATGGCAACCGGGTCAAGAACCCAGCACGTGCCCGCTTCGTTGGCGCTGGTGGCGGACTCCAGCGCGGCTTCGCACTGAGTCGGCGTCGGGGTTCCCAGGTTGATCAGCACAGCATTGGCAATTGCGGCAAAGGGGCCGGATTCGCCGGGAATATCGACCATTGCCGGTGCTGCCCCAATGGCAAGCAGGGCGTTGGCCGTAAAGTTCGTGACCACCGAGTTGGTGATGGCTCCAACGAGCGGGTGGTGTGTTCTGACAGCGTGTAAAGCGTCGACGCATTGGGTATGGAAATTCTCCATCGGACATTCCTTCGTCAGCATTATCTGGACAGGTTCAACGGGTTTGATCTCAGCGTGAAGCACCCCGTGTCACTGATCACAATGCTATCAGGTTTATACGAAAAGGTCGAACTGCAATGATGAGCCTGCTGCTCAGTAGTGTGACACCACCACTGTGCCGACAGGGGCCCAGTTATAGATCCACTGCGCACCATCAACCGGCATATTGACACAACCGTGCGAGCCGCCTTCACCTGACCAGCCAAAAGAGCTGCGTGAGGGCGCGCCGTGCAACGCGTAGTCACCGTGGAAGTATGACACCCACGGTGTGTATGTGCAGTAGTCGTAGCCGGGGCTGCAGCCCATCATCTGGTCCTGATGCTTGAGGTAGATGCGGAACGTTCCGGTAACGGTTTCCCACCCGGGCTTGCCGGGAACCATCGGGATCGGGCCCTGGACAACAGTTGCACCTTCGTAGGCGGTCACTGATGCGTTCGACAGGTCCACGTCGATCCACTTTTCACCAGGAGCTGCCTGATACACCTTGTCGCCAGCACCATCCGCAATCTCGCGGGTGGTGAATTCGGGTTCGGTCTGGTCGTAGTCAAAATCGCCTTCGTAGGCGGTGCCGTCTTTGAGGGCTGCGAGCAGCTCATCGGCCACCTCGCCAGCGTTGTTGACGGTCCATCCGCTCTTACCTGGATCCGCGACCGCGACAACGTCCCCACGCGAATTGACGTTCTTGACACCCTTCGTGGGCTCTTCGTTGGTGGACAGCGCGGTCGATTCAACCCACGCGCGAACCGGTTTCTCATTCCACGTGACATCAAGTGCGCCTGTGTTGGCAGCAGCACCCTTGCCACCAGCTCCGCCCGCGGCGTTCAGATCCGGCAGCGCGATCCACGTCGAGCGTTCACGCGCATCGGGTGAGTAGGTGTGAATACCGTCAGTAATCGATACAGGAATTTCCAGCATCGTGTTCGCCTTGTCTGCAAGTTGCTGAGCAATTTGCGTGGTCACCGTCGGGCTGACGGCGATCATCGGCAAGTCAATGTCCTGGGTAGTCAGCGTGCGCGCAGCTTCATCGCATGCACTGGCAAGCTGCTCGAGGTCGACACTGTGCCCCTCCTGTGCTTCAATCACGCTGAATGCGCCACCGTCTTCGTTGAACTGGATGGAACCTTCGCGTACGGGCTGGTCAACAGAGGCGGAAACTTTCTGGGTCAATGCCTGCGCAGCCGCATCATCTCGCGAGGTCACCACCTGGACATCCCGCGAGGTAAACAGTGAGGAGATGCGTGACAGGATCGAACCGTTGGGAGCGAACACATCATCCAGCGTGGCGTCGGTGTCGATGGTGATTCCCGCTTCTTCCAGCGTCGCGCTGGTCAGCGTACCGTCAACCGTCACATTGATGCTGGCGTGTGAGGCTCGCTCCTGCAGACCTTGGGCAATTTCGTCGCGGTTTTGTCCGGACACGGACTGTCCGTCGACAGTGGTTCGCGGCAAGGCGCGGTCAGCGAAGTAGGCCGCGTACGCACCCACACCGATCACTGCAACGAGCAGTGCTCCTAGTAATGCGATCAGCGCCCATGAGGCTTTCGCTGAGAGCTTCCCAATAGTCATACCTCGATAGTAACGAGGCTATCGGTGCAATTCCATGTCGACTTGCCCACGATCTCATCTCCGCACACGTTAATTGACCGATTGGGCATTACGATGGTTCAGAAAAGCCGTTTGTAAAGGAGGACAAGTGCAGACCCCTCGTGTCTTAGTCGTTCCGGGAGGCACTTCCGTTGGAGCAGCGGCTTTGGCTTACGCCTCGCTCAGCAAACTGGCTGAACAGGCACGCACAGCATCAGACGGCGCCATGGACGAGGCACCCTCGTCGCACAAGCGAACAGTCGTGGTCATGCGTCCTCCCAGCGAGATCCCCCATACGTCCTTGCGCCATCTTCAAACCGATGTGTCACACGCTTTTCCTGAACTACCCGAAGATGTCCGCAATGACCCGGCTCTTCTGGACGGCGTCGACGTGGTGATTCCGACGTCGGGGTCATCAACGGGAACGCCTCACCTCGTTGGCCTGTCCACCGAGGCATTAATCGCATCCGTGCACTCCACTCACGCGGCGCTGGAGGGGCCGGGGCGTTGGATTCTTGCGCTTCCTGCCCATCACATCGCCGGTGCTCAGGTCCTCATGCGCAGTGCAGTCGCCGGTTTCAGCCCGATGGTGGCGGACACGGATTCAGGTTTCCGCCCCGCTGACCTGCTCTCTTCCATCGCGGGTGCCACTCAGGATTCACAGGTGCCAGGGTATCTCTCGCTGGTACCCGTGCAGCTGCGAGCGTGTTTGGATGCCGGTGAGGAAGTTATTCGCGCACTGGCCTCGCTTGCCGGTGTCCTCGTCGGCGGTTCTTCCATAACCAAGGAACTCCTGCAGGCTGCGCGCAACCACGGCCTCCGGGTGGTCACGACCTATGGCATGACTGAAACGGGTGGCGGCTGCGTGTACAACTCGCGTCCCTTGCCGGGGGTAACGGTCCGCGCTGTCGACGTTGACGGGCAATCACGCCTGGCAATTGCCGGGCCCATGCTCATGACAAAGTACCTGGACGGCCCCTCCCCCTTCATTGACGAGGGTGGCGCACGGTGGCTGCTGACAGGTGATATCGGTCGAATTGCCTCCAATGGCGACGTTCAGGTGCTGGGGCGCAGCGATGATGTCATCGTGACGGGCGGCCTGTCAGTGGCACCTGGTCCGGTCCGTGATGCCGTGTTGTCAGCTCCGGGTGTGCGTGACAGTTGGATCCTCGATCTTGAAGACGAACGCTGGGGGCACGTCGTCACCGCCGCGGTGGTGCGCGATAGCTCGCACAGTGCGGATCTGGATTCATGGGCGCGCTCCATTCGCGATCACGTGGGAGCGCGTCTGGGCCGAGCGCAGGCTCCACGCGTTGTCGTACCGCTTCACACACTGCCCATGCTGGAATCCGGGAAAGTTGACCGGAGCCGTGTGCGGGCACTGGTGATGGAACAGATCGAACACGGGGAGCACTGGCGACGCTAAATGGCAACTGTTCAAGACTGGATTGAGGGCGCCCGCCTTCGCACACTTCCGGCCGCTCTTGCGCCCGTGATTGTGGGAACTGCGGCTGCAGCTGAGCTGGATCAGTTGCACTGGGGGCGCGCATTGCTCGCACTGTGTGTGGCGCTGGCTTTGCAAATCGGTGTGAACTTTTCGAATGACTATTCTGACGGCGTGCGTGGAACGGATGACTTTCGCACCGGCCCGCCACGTTTGACGAGCGGCGGCTCGGTCTCTCCGCGCGTCGTCCTGGCAGTGGCGCTGGCTTGTTTCGCTGTGGCAGGCGTGGCCGGTCTGGTTCTGATCGCATTGTCTGGCCAGTGGTGGTTGCTGGTGGTGGGCGTCGCGGCAGTTGCCGCCGCATGGTTTTACACTGGTGGACGCAATCCGTACGGGTATATGGGTGTAGGGCTGTCCGAGCTGATGGTGTTCATTTTCTTCGGGTTGGTCGCAACTGTGGGCACCACATGGACGCAGACTCTGGGTGCTCCCTGGTGGGTGTGGTGTGCCGGAGCAGGCATGGGGTTCGAATCGATCGCCTTGCTCATGGTGAATAACTTACGTGACATTCCCACGGACAGGGCCTCTGGGAAGATGACGCTGGCTGTACGTTTGGGTGATCCCGCTTCGCGAGCGGCGTATTGCGCGCTCCTCGTGGCCGCAGTTGTGGTGCTGGCGATCAGTGTGCATTCCCCGTGGTGGGCGGTGTGTGTGGCCGCTGTTCTGATGGCCGGCACCGTCATTCCCGGTATTCGAATCGTTCTTAGCGGTGCGGTTGGCCGCGATCTGATACGCGCCTTGAAGTACACGGGGATCGCGACACTGGCGTGCGCCGTCATCGTTTCAGTGGCCATCGTCATCTAAGTCGTGTCGAGGCATGGTCGTTCCTGACCTAAAATGGTGGGATGGTTCGTATTCTTGCCGTTGTCCTGTGGATTGCCGTCACTATTTACGCAATCGCTGACTGGGCACGCACTCCTGATGATGAAGTGCCTGGTCGTATCGGCCGTATGTGGTGGCTGACGATCATCGTCATCACGATGCCGTTTATTTCCATCGGGTCAATCGTGTGGATCCTGCTACGAACCATCACGCGCGCCGAATCCGGGGAAACCACGGGGTTGTCGGACTTGACATCAGAATCGAATCCGCTGCGTTCTGGATGGTCCCGGCGACCTGACCGTTCGCAGTCCTCGCAGCGTCGCGAACCACTGGCACCCGACGATGATCCGGATTTCCTGTTCCGCCTGGAACGTGACATTCAGCGCCGCCGACGCGAGCAGGCTCGCAATGAGGAAGCGCACGGAGATCACGCGAAGCCCGTTGACAGCGACTCGAGTTCTCCTGACGAGCCTGGATATCGCGTGCCGCCAGCCGGTTCCACATCAGTTTCTGATTCCGACCAGTCAGATCCGGCTGATTCATTTTCCGAAGAAGCAGACGCGACAGAGCCCGATTCCGACACCGATGCGGATCCAACAAGCCCTGATTCCTCAACCAATGCAGACGCGCCAGGGCCTGATTCCACTAGCGATGCGGGCCCAGCAGGTCGCGATTCCTTCACCGACGAAGATACGTCCGAGACTGGCGACCCGTTGGATGAGGACCCCGAGCTCTAACACTCACTGTCACTCATCACAGACATCTCCGAGCACTCTCGTCTGCTCCGTCTCGCACCATCTGCTCCGTCTCGCCCCTCTGTCCGTTCTCTCCCCATCTGTCACTCCCCTCCCCATCTGTCGATCTCGAGCTCGCTCGCGAGTTCCACACCGATGTGTCGTCACCGTTTGCGCAGTTCAGGCGGGTGCTAGTGAAAATCCCGCCTCGCAGACTGCCTTCAGATCGACAGTTGGGTGCAGAAAGAGACAGGCAGGTGCGGGAGGGGACAGTTGGAGGCAGAGGTACGCGCTAGACCGTTTATTGCGGTGCTGCCGCCCGCGCCTGACCGACTAGACATAGCCACGCACCGCCCGCACTCGAACAGGCCGACATCAAAGGGCCGGTACCGATAGGCTGCCCCAACCAGCCGGATACGCAGATGTCAGTTACTACCGTTTGAGCTGAGCTTCCGACGCACCTGGAGTCATGTCGGCCGCATGAGCCAACATGTCCTTGCATGGTTCGGAATAGTCGAGACCCACCAGCGTCGAGCCGCTGAAATGGAAGCTCGTCACCGATGCCAGGGAACACACACGAGACAGTGGCGAGTGTGCCAACATGCGACCCTGCACGAAACGAGTCAGCGCTGTGATCGGCATTTGGTGAGAAACCACCAACGCTTCATGCCCACGGGCCTTGTCCAGGGCTGAGGAAACTGCCGCACTCATTCGCGACGCAGCATCAGCATAGGATTCTCCCCACGAGGGGCGTAACGGATTGAGATAGAGGTGCCAGTAACGCGGATGCAGTAAGAGTGCACGGTTGGCGTTAATGGGCAGACCCTCGAAAGCTGAATCTGCTTCGATCAGGCGCACGTCCGCCTGGACAGGTACGTCAAAGGCCCGCGCGGTCGGAGCAGCGCTCTGCTGAGCACGTTTGAGTGGCGATGCAATAATGGCCGTGACATCGGCGCCCTCGTCAATGAGGTACTGAGCGACCCGTTCCGCCATCGCGTGCCCGAGCTCAGTCAGGCCGAATCCAGGGAGCCTTCCGTACAGAACACCGTCGGGATTATCGACTTCCCCGTGACGCATCACGTGGATCGTTGTCAGTTCCATGGTTGCCACCCTTCGATGGGTTTGTGCCGCTGGTCGGCTACTCAGGTTGATCAGATATAAAACGAGACCCGACCACGATGGCCGGGCCCCGGTCGCGTCACTTCTTGTTACGACGCTGGTGCCGTGTCTTGCGCAGCAACTTGCGGTGCTTCTTCTTTGCCATGCGCTTACGGCGCTTCTTGATAACGGAACCCATAGGGCCCTCCCTCGTCATTCACAAATTGAATGCAGTCATGATGGTGCATGACAGCTACGGTCTGGGGTACCTCGAAAGATACAACCCCACTATCCTACCCGCTTATTCCACTTTGACGTTCATCGGACCATTGCGCAAGGCCGGCATCGATGATGTGACTCACTGCAGCCTCGGGCACTCTGAAGCTGCGGCCGACGCGAAGAGCAGGCAATTCACCCTTGTTAATCAAGCGGTAGACAGTCATTTTGGACACACGCATGAGATCTGCCACTTCCGCAACCGTCATAAAACGGGGCGCAGGTGAAGAGTCCATTGCGTCTCCCAAAAACAAAGAGGCGGGCAGGTCTGATCACTGCTCCGAGAAGCCTCGAGCCCTATCTTAATGCCATTCAGGACTTTTTCAGCAACTATCGACGAAAAACCTCCTCATCCACTTTCACTCTTTTATATACACAGAGGTTTATTCTGATCCACATGGAAAGCCGCATTACGATCGCTGATATCGCGCAGCATGTCGGGCTGTCCACCGCGACAGTCAGCATGGCGCTCAATAGCGTTCACAAGTCACGCATCCCTGAGGCCACCATTGAACGCGTCCAGCAGGCTGCTCGCCACCTTGGCTATGTACCCAATCTCACAGCGCGTAATTTACGTACCGGCACGACATCGACGGTTGGATTCGTTTCCAGTGGAGTGACCGTTACTCGATTCGCATCGCAGATGATCCGTGGAATCCTCGACACCGCAGACGAGCATTCCTTCTCAGTCCTCATGATGGAAGTCGACCGAAGCCCCGACGGCATGGCGCGCGCACTGAGCGGCCTCAGGTCCCGCGCAGTCGAAGGATTTGCAGTCGGCCTGATGTCCCCACGCCTGGTCTCCTTGCCGCATTTGACGTCAGGATTGCCCGGGGTAATCATTAACGGCCAGGCCGACGGGTGGCATTCGATCATGCCTGACGAGGAAGACGCGGGCCGCCGTGCCATTGCCTACCTGCGAGCGCATGGGCACCGTCGCGTGGCTCTGATCGGGCGCTATCCGACTGAGCCCGCACCCGAAGTATCCATCTGCATAGGAGCTCGCTTGCGCGGTATTGACGCAGGATGCGCTGCGTCAGGCGTACAGATCGTTGATGAGGCTCCTGGGGAAGCATGGGAGTCTCCGCTGGGCTTCGAAGGTGCGAATGCGATCCTCGATCGACTGGATCGCAGCGGCGCAGCGGCCATCGTTGCAGCCAACGACCGAATCGCGATGGGCGTGTACCAGGCGCTCTGTGATCGGAACCTGCGGGTGCCTGACGACATGTCGGTGCTCTCGTTTGACGATGAGCCACTTGCCAACATGATGCGCCCGCCGGTGACGACGCTGCATCTGCCGTACCTGGAGATGGGCGCCCTTGGGATGGAGTTCCTGGTTGACTGTGCCCGCTCACATGGGCGGGCACAGAAGAATGCAGATAATCAGTCATCGCAGTCGGAGCCCCACTCGGAACCAACCCTTGTTCATGTGCCGATCGTGGAGCGGGACTCCGTTCGCACAATTGGGTAGCGCCCTGTGCTGGGCACGGCCTGGCGCCCTCTGCTGGACAATGACTCGCGCCACCAGCGAGGCGGCGCTACCTGGCGCCTTATGTGAGAGCTGCCTCGCAGCGTCAGGTGAACGCTGGCAGGCATCGCCTTGAAGCGCGCCACCGATGCTGTTTACAGTGACGGGGACAGCTTGGATACCTTTTCGCGCCCATTACTGGCGCATCACAGGAGGCTGACACCTGATGAGTACGCCGACGGATTCGCACAGTATCGAGCCGACCAATGAAGGCGCGCAGATCCCCGAACAGGAAGATCACCTGAACGCTGGGAATACGCATGCCTTGGCACACGAGCAGCCTCCCCTGCCCCACGCACCGCTCACCCTCACACACGAGCAGGCGCTGGAACGCGCTGAAAGAGCCTCTGACCAGCTTGAGCGCGCACGCAACGACCGCTGGTACCCCACCTTCCACATTGCTGCTCGAGCAGGGTGGATCAACGACCCGAACGGACTGTGCTACTTCGACGGTCGCTATCACGCGTTCTATCAGCATCACCCCTACGGCTCCGCATGGGGTCCGATGCACTGGGGCCATGTCTCATCTGCTGACCTGGTGACCTGGCAGCGCGAACGAATCGCCCTCGCCCCCAGCATTCCGGCAGATCAGGATGGCGTTTTTTCCGGCTCCGCCGTCGAGGGGCCAGACGGCCTGCTGTATGTGTTCTACACCGGAAATCGCTGGCTTGACGGCCACGCGGACGGTCGCAACGAGCAGACGCAGTGCCTGGCGGTATCCGAGGACGGCCTGACTTTCCACAAGGAAGGCGTCATTATTGACGCCCCTGGCCTCCCGAACTTCCGTGACCCGAAAGTGTGGCGTCAAGGCGACACGTGGTGCATGGTGCTGGGCGCGACCTCTGAAGCTGATCGAGGCCAGGTTCACCTGTATACCTCACCGGACCTGCGCACCTGGAGCTTCGACCGCGTCCTGTTCGAGGATCCTGATCCGCGCGTCTACATGCTTGAATGCCCTGACCTGTTCCCCTTGGGTGGCCACTGGGTACTGTGCTACGGGCCGATGACCAACGCACGCGCATCCGGCTACGCCATGCGTAACGGGCATAACGCCGGTTACGTCGTTGGCGATTGGACGCTGGGCAGCGATTTCCATCCATTGACCGATTACGCCCTGTCTGATTGGGGCTCAAACTACTACGCTCAACAGACCTTCGAGGCTCCTGATGGCCGACGCATCGCACTGGCATGGATGGGAGGATTCACGCTGCCTCTCGCACCCCAGTACAGCGACAACTGGTCCGGCCAGTTCACCGTGCCGCGCGA
This sequence comes from Actinomyces sp. HMSC065F12, assembly GCF_001814535.1. Taxonomy (NCBI): domain Bacteria; kingdom Bacillati; phylum Actinomycetota; class Actinomycetes; order Actinomycetales; family Actinomycetaceae; genus Actinomyces; species Actinomyces sp. HMSC065F12. Next base: position 40,762 of record NZ_KV816945.1, on the reverse strand, counting down.
GTTGACACTCACCGAGGACCTCAAGCTGGCCGCCACTGCCCTGCCTGAACTCAACAGGCTGGAATGTGGTCGGAACACCCTCGGCACTTTTGTTCTTGACGCGAACCGCGACAGGCTCCTGGTTGACGACGGGGACGCATTCGCCATTGACATGGTTGTTGACCTGTCTGCCACCACCTCTGAGCAGGTTGGATTGCGTGTCAACGAAACATCGGACGGATCCTACACGTGGGTGGCGTACGACGATCTGGCGCGCCGCATCGTTGTCGACAGGCGTACGAAGGCAGGAACTGATCGCGGCTACCGCAGCGCCCCCATCGACATGGACGAGGGTGACTCCCACCTGCGGATGACTGTCCTGGTTGATCGCGGATCGGTGGAAGTGTTCGCGGGGCGCAACACGGCGACTCTTTCTGCTTGTGCTTTCCCTTCTGAGGGTAAACGCCGTACCTCGTTGTCCAGCATCTCCGGGATCATCAGCGTTGAGGAGCTGACCGTGCGCCACTTCGACTCCATCTATTCTGATAACGGGTCCAACCCGCGTACGATGGGCTAGCATCACAGTGCTGACCCGCCTCACGTGATCTGCTTAAAGGAGTTGTTATGGTCCGTTCCTCGCGCCCGCACCGGCGCTCGCTGAAACGGATCAACCGGCCGATCACCACTACATTACTCAGACGGCGACGCTCCCCTATTCGACCGGGTGAACCGCCGAGCCTTGAGTCATCATCAGCGGCACCCCTGGTTCGGCGTGTGGACGGCCCACAGCTCACGCTCCTGCGCAAATCAGGCTGGGACCACCTGCGCGAATGGGTTGAGCAGCGAGCGCGCACGTCACCGGCGCGCCTGGCGATCGCCGTGTTCGCCACGATCGCGATAATCATCACATTGCTGTTACTCTTGCCGTTTTCTTCTGCGACGGGACGGCCCGCGTCATTTGTGGACGTGCTGTTTACCGCAGTGTCGGCAGTGTGTGTCACAGGTCTGACAACGGTCGATACTGCAACGCAGTGGTCCTCTTTCGGGCAGGCTGTCATCGCCACCGGTATTGCGATCGGTGGCCTCGGCGTCATGACCCTGGCTTCCATCCTCGGCTTCGCCGTGTCGCGTCACCTGGGGCTCACGCAGCGCATGCTCGCCGCCATGGAAACAAAGTCGTCCGGTATGGGGCAGGTCGGTTCCCTGCTGCGCGCAGTTGTGGGCACGTCGCTGATTGCCGAGGCAATCCTATTCGTCATATTTCTGCCACGTTTCCTGCAGCTGACGGACTCCGTGGCAGGTGCAATCGGACACGCATTGTTTCTGTCGATCTCCGTATTCAATAACGCCGGATTCGTCATCATTCCAGGTGGTCTTGCGCCCTTCGTGTCCGACTGGTGGATGCTGTTCCCCATCGCACTGGGCACGGCTGTAGGAGCGGTAGGTTTCCCCGTTGTCACCGATGTGGTCGCGCGGTGGCGCACGCCTCGCCGCTGGACGCTCCACACTAAATTGACCATCACGATGTACCTGCTGCTGCTGGTAGTCGGCTCAGTGCTGATGGCTCTGACGGAGTGGGGCAACCCGCAAACCCTGGGGCCGCTTGATACGAGTTCAAAGGTTCTCAATGTGTTCCTGGCGGGAGTCAATAGTCGCTCTTCAGGTCTGTCCGCCCTGAATGTGGGCGGTATGCAGCCTCAGACACACTTCGTCCAGGACATCCTCATGATGATCGGCGGCGGTTCGGCTTCAACTGCAGGCGGTATCAAGGTCTCCACATTTGCCGTCCTCATGCTGGCTGTCGTGGCAGAAGCTCGAGGCGATCACGATATTGAAGCGTACGGCCGCCGCATCCCGCACTCAGTGGTACGTCTCGCCGTTGCCGTGGCGCTCATCGGCTCAGCAATGGTGGCGACCGCAGTAATCATTTTGCTGTCCGTGACGAACTACTCCCTGGACGTCGTCCTCTTTGAGACGGTGTCCGCATTCGCCACGGTGGGTCTGTCCACTGGTATCACTCCGACCCTGCCGACTTTCGCCAAGTATGTGCTCACTATCCTCATGCTCGCCGGACGTATGGGCACGATGACGGTTGCTGCAGCTCTGGCACTGCGTGAACGACGCCGCGTGATCAGAATGCCGGCTGAGCGGCCCATCGTCGGATAGGTCTGCCTCGTTCATCCCGACGCTGTGGGACAATACCACTATGGCAGAAGAAAAACCGCTCGCGTCCGGCACGTTGGTGATCGGGCTGGGACGCTTCGGATCAGCCGTTGCCGCCACGTTGGATCGGCTCGGGCACGAAATTCTCGGTGTGGAAAAGGATCCACGACGCGTCCAGCAATTTGCGGGTCGTATCCCGCTGGTTGAAGCTGATGCGTCCAATGCGGAGGCGCTCGAACAGCTCGGCGCACGCGAGTTTGCGTCGGCAGTTGTCGGGATCGGCTCTTCGCTGGAAGCGTCCGTGCTCATCACTGCCAACCTGGTTGATATTGAGATCCCCTCGATTTGGGCGAAAGCCATCTCACGTGAACACGGACGCATCCTCAAACGCATCGGCGCACACCACGTGGTCTACCCCGAATTTGATGCCGGTCAGCGCACTGCGCACCTGGTGGGTGGCCGCATGCTTGACTACATCGAAATGGATAAGCAGGGCTTCGCCATCATGAAGCTGCGGCCGCCTCAGGAAATTCAGGGATTCACCCTGGCAGAGCTGGATCTTCGCGCACAGTACGGCGTCAACATGCTCGGTGTGATGCGCCCCGGTAAGCCCTTCGAATACGCCGACTCGTCCACACGCATCAACCCGGAGGACATCATTATCGTGTCCGGCGATGCGATGCTGCTTGAGCACTTCGCCCACAGGCCCTGAGCGGTAGGTCTCCAGATGCACATGACGACCTTTATCGTGTGACCATGGCGAAAGACAAAACCACCTTCGAATGCACTGAGTGCGGATGGACGTCCCCGAAGTGGGTCGGTCAGTGTCGTCAGTGCCATGAGTGGGGCACACTGGAAGAAGCTGGCCGTCCCTCCGCGCTGCTGCCGGCTACCGCCACGCCTTCGCGTCAAGCTCAGCCCATTGTGCAGGTGGACGCTCACGCCGCTGACTGCCGATCGACAGGCGTCAGTGAGCTTGACCGTGTCCTTGGCGGTGGAATTGTCCCCGGTGCGGTGGTGTTGCTGGCCGGTGAACCTGGGGTGGGTAAATCGACGCTTTTGCTCGATGTTGCCTCACGCGCCGCCACGCTGGCGCGGCGCAATGGTGACGGGCCGGTTCTGTACATCACGGGTGAGGAGTCCGCTTCCCAGGTGCGCAACCGCGCAGCCCGTATCGGCGCACTGGATGATGCCCTGCTGCTTGCTGACGAGGCTGACGTGGCCGTGATCGCCGGTCACGTTCAAGCGCAATCTCCTTCACTGCTGATTGTGGATTCCGTTCAGACGGCTTACTCACGCGATGAGCAGGGTGCGGCAGGCGGTGTCACGCAGGTTCGTGCGGTCACTGCGGCGCTGATCAGGCTGGCCAAGGAACGCAACATGCCTGTGCTGTTGGTCGGGCACGTCACCAAGGATGGCGGCATTGCCGGCCCACGCATTCTGGAGCACCTCGTTGATGTGGTCTGTCAGTTCGAGGGTGACCGGCACAATCGCCTGCGTCTGCTGCGCGCTGTGAAGAACCGCTACGGGCCGACCGATGAGGTCGGATGTTTTGAGCTGACCGATACGGGCATCCGCGGGCTTGCTGACCCGTCCGGCCTGTTCTTGTCATCGAACGGGCTGCATGTGCCTGGCTCGTGCACCACGATCACGCTGGAGGGGCGCCGACCGATGCCATTGGAAGTGCAGGCGCTGGTCGCTGCGAGCGCGGGCGGATCACCACGCAGGACAACCGCCGGAGTGGATCATTCCCGTGTCGCCATGATTCTGGCGGTTTTGCAGGCGCGCCTGGGGTTGGACACGTCGTCGGAAGATGTCTACGTGTCGACGGTAGGTGGCGCGAAAGCCAGCGAGCCTGCGGTCGATTTGGCGTGTGCACTGTCAATCGTGTCGGCCTACCGTGGCGAGCCGCTGAGAGATAACCTCGTCGTTTTCGGTGAGGTGGGTCTGACCGGTGAGGTACGCGCGTGCGTGGGAGTACAACGCAGATTGCAAGAGGCAGCGCGTCTGGGTTTGACGCACGCTGTTATCCCTGCGCGCGGAGCTGACGACGTTCGGCCCGTCGACGGTATCGAAATCTTTCCGGTCAGTGATCTAGCCACTGGCGTTCGTGTCGGACTGCCGTAAACTGCAGGTAGGGTGACTTGAAAGAAGGAAGGTGCGCGATGACATCCGATGAGGCGACGTTGCGTGGCGCGCTTCAGGCGATCGCTCCTGGCACCGCTTTGCGTGAGGGGCTGGATCGTATCCAGCGTTCACACACCGGTGCTCTCATTGTCATGGGGATGACTCCTGAGATTGAAGCGATGTGTTCGGGTGGTTTCGAACTCGATGTCGAGTTTTCCGCCTCGGCACTGCGCGAACTGTGCAAGATGGATGGCGCAGTGATTCTCGAGGCCGATTCATGGCGCATCAAGCGAGCCAACGTTCAGTTGCTTCCTGATCCGTCCATCCCCACCAATGAATCAGGTATGCGTCATCGCACTGCGCAACGCACCGCACGCCAGACTGGCGTGCCCGTGCTGTCACTGTCGGCATCCATGCGTCTGATCTCCATCTATGTCGGCGCACTGCACCACTCGGTCGACGAACCGGAAACACTGTTGTCGCGAACAAATCTGGCTGTGGATACTCTGGACCGCTATTCGCAGCGCCTCGACGAGGTCCTGCAGACCCTGACGATTTTGGAGATGCGCGATTCTGCAACGGTGCGTGATGTTGCCACGGTGATGCAACGCATGGAGATGATCAGGCGCATCACCTCTGAAATCAACGGGTACCTTGAAGAGCTGGGCTCCAATGGGCGTCTCCTCGCCCTGCAGGTGGATGACCTGGTGCGCGGCTCTGCCTCTGAACGTGCATTGGTTTTGCGCGACTACATCCGGCACACGTCAGAAATTGCGCGCGCCGAATCACACCTGTCCACCCTGGAGGGTGACAAGCTGGTCGATCTGACTGCCATTGCAAACGTTCTGGGACTGCACGTTGCCGACATGTCTGACCTGGATAACGCCATTCAGCCGCGCGGCATACGCGCACTGTCGATGGTTCCCCATCTGCCGTGGAGCATCATTAAGGTGATCGCTTCAGAGTTCACATCGTTGTCAGAACTGCGCGAAGCAAGTACGGAAGATCTTCAACGCATTGAAGGCATTGGCCCGTATCGCGCTGGTCTGATCGTGGAGAATCTGGAACGTCAGCAGGCTATGGCACTGTCAGGAATCGTCGGCTGGTAGCACCAGGAACATCGGCACTTACTCATAGCGCACCTCGAACGTCAAGGGTGTCTTTGTCAGGACGCGACCTGCGAATGAGAGTCGCGCCGTGTACCCGCCGGCATCCGCGATATCTGCTTTCCCATCGGAGTCAGTGTCCACGGCCTGGCAGGATGCGTCGTAGATTCGCCCATCCCAGGCTATGTGCCCCGTCCATGACTGATGAGGTCCGAACAGCAATGGGACCTGCCCTGACTGGGATTCACATGAGGTCGTGTCGTATACCGTGTACCCACCTGTGTCGACCAGCAGACCTGCCTGATCGAAAGTCGTGAAGCACTGACGGTTGCTCTTGTTGGTGAACGTGACGTCGAACGAGGTGCCCTGCCCGATCAGGACTGGCGATGCGCCAAGGGCGATGGTGGCCTGAAATGACTGCGGGTCGCACACAGGCACACCGCCGACGGTGGCACCTGACTGTGAACCCTGGCCCGACTGTGCATATGTGTCGCCCGATTGCGCGTGTGCGGTCTGACCGGACTGCACCGCTGTTTGCACCTGCCCTGCCCGCCGGCTTTCCGGTCCGATCGCTCGAGAGATGAGCGTCACAAGGCCCGCGACAAGCGCCACAACGATCAGGAGCAACACCGTGGTCGAAATGATGCGGCGCGGCCACGGATTACGACGGCGACGCACAGATGACTTCATAAATACGACGCTACCGTTCCAGGCTCGATGGGAAGCCGGTGCCACGCCGGTTCGTCACTCATGAGCGTGCCTGCGCGGCGCTTGCAGTGCTCGGTGTGTGTCTACGCGGGGCTTGCTGACCGTGAGGCCTGCGACGCATTTGAATCGTCGTCATCTGACATGTCCACAACACACCAGCGTTCAACAATCAATGCGATCACAGTCAATACCAAGGCCGCCACTGCGGCGACCAGTGATCGCGTCACACACATCTGCATTGCGGGTGCGTCGATGCGCGCCAGGCACGGCAGAAGGATGCCAACAAAAATACCCACAGAACCTGACCCCACATATGCGCAGGAGCGGGCTGTGACGGCCACGCGAGCAGCGGTCAGTGCGTCGATCCTGTCACTCTTGCGTGCGCGCCACCGACGCACCAACACACCGTAGTAGCCCAGTAGTGCGGAGATCAGCAGATACAGGATCGCCAGGAAGTAGGACACCAGAAGGGGTGAGAGCCCACGTTGGATGAGCAGGGAGTTGACCACCGCACCACATACAGCCGAAACCACAGCGATAACGATGAGGTGAGCGACTGACACAGGTTTCATTGAGCCTGTCCCTCATCGCGCCTGATGACAGGGATATGCCCCGTCACCGTCGGTCGCACTGTTCGTCCACGCACCACCGAAGTGGTCGTTGTCTCATCGTCTGGCAGTGGCCCATGTGGGAACTGGTCAGCGATATGTGGATCGAGGATTGAACGGCGCCGCACGGGCGCCTCGTCCGCATCGTCGATAATGCGCGCCGGGGAGGAAGACTGGAAATTCCAGTCCGGCAGCGCAGGAACATGCGCCTTCCCGCGTCGGCTCGTACTCCGAGAGGCTGCGCCTCGTCTACCACGAGTATCGCCCTCAGGCACAGGATCATCGGCGCCGGCATCAGGGTCAGATTCAGCGTCGGTGTAGGCGCGCTTCCCCTCGCCTGAGTTGTGCTCCGAACGCACAGGCACCCACCGTACAGAGCGGCGCCGAAGCAGGGATGAAGGGATCATGATCTCCGATGTGTCCGACATATCCTCACGCGTGGAGGCAACGGGTGGCTCCGGCAATTCGTATCCGCCCTGCTGCGACCCGGCCACTGGTTCGTCGGCGGCAAGCGGCTCATCGGCTGACTCGTTGATTGGCTGGTCGGCCGGCAGGTCGGCTGGCTCGTCGACTGGCGCTTCAGCGGGCACGTCGTCCTGCTCGCGCCTTGCTGCGTCACTGGGCGCAGGCGGCGTTGGTAAAGCGTCGGCTGACACGTCGGTGGGCACGTCGCTTGACGCTTGGGCAGGCGCTTCGGCCTGTTCATGGCGTTCAGAATTGTCGAGGGGCGAGCTTTGCCACTGTTTCCACAGATTGCGCCACAGGACATCCGTACCGGATTCGCTGGGACGCAGCCCGATCTTGGATTCCGGTGGCAACAGATCAAGTTTCGACAGCGGTTCATCCACCTGTGAGGCAAGGACACGATCCGATTCGTCCATGACGCTGGCTGGATCGTCCAACCAGTCTGTCACCGCATCGCGTATTCCGTTGCGATCCGGTGCAGCTAATGCGAGTTGAGCAACGGATGTGGCATTGCCGTGCGCATCCACCAGTTCCGCGAGCGGATCGGCCATATTCCAGGGAACAAGGACAAACGCGCGCTGATGTACGTATGGATGAGGCAGGGTCAGCGTGGGTGTATGGCACGTCGTGCCTTCCACGGTGACGATGTCGATGTCCACTGTGCGCGGCCCCCAGTGTTCGTGGCGCACTCTGCCCAACTCGGCTTCGAAGCCCTGGCACCGTAAGAGCAGCTCTTCAGCGTCGAGCGTCGTGCGTCCAAGCACAACGGCATTCCAGTAATCGCGCTGCGGGGCTGTCCCCTCGTCAATGACTGCCTGAGTACGCAGCAGCGGCGACACGTTATCAACTTCAAAACCGTCCAAGTCAATGAGCTTGCCGACGGCGGCGGCCAGCGTGACGGGCGCATTGCCTTCGTTGCCGCCCAAAGCAAGGACAACGTGACGAGTTTGCGCGGCATCATCCAGTCCGTGAGGCTGGTAGGTGGAGGTGCGACGCGGTGGCAGCACTATCGCGTAGTCCACTCTCCTGTTAGAGCTGCCGGCTGTCTTAGCCTCGCCCGGATGCTCACGTACAGCGGAGGTGTTGTCAGCTACCGGACGCTGCACCAACGATGCGGGCACCGGTGGCAGGGGCGGCAATGTCGGACTGGATTTTTCGAGGGGGCCGCGAGCATCCTCAACTTCATCGGCTCGCTGCAACGTTTCGACATGCAGCGGTGCCTCATCGCACGTGCCGCGGCGAATCGTGACAAGGACATCCGAGAATTGCTGGGCCAGCGGTGCCATCGGCTTATGGACGGTCACTTCCACGCCTTCGACGCGCGGATGCGCCAGAGCGGCATCGGCTACGCGCTGCGCCAGTGTTTCGAGCAGGGACACGGAAGGCCCGGACAAAACGGCGACTGCTTCTTCAGCTATGTCCGCGTAGGACACTGTCTGGTCGATGTCGTCGGAGTGGGCTGCTTCAGTGGTGTCTACCCACAGGGAGATGTCAACGTGGAAAGGCTGTTCTGATTCGCGTTCGGAGTCGAATACTCCGTGCCGTCCGGCTGCGCTCAAGCCTCGTAAGGTGATGATGTCCAGCTTCCGTGCCATCTCTCCTCCTAGCGGCAAGTGCTTCGAACCATCGTGGCATGATCGTCCACGTGATGCACGCGCACCGCCCACATATTCGCCTCAATCGCCTGACGCGTCACCTCAAGGGTAGCTGCGTCCGGCCCGTCTGGATGTGAGTGGGCGAGGAAACGCTTGCGCGACGCTCCGATGAGCACAGGATAGCCGGATTCGTTCAAGCGCTCCATATGGTCGACGATGAGCCATGATTGCTCGTTCGTCAATGAGAATCCTAAACCTGGATCGAAGATGATTCGCTCGGGTGCCACCCCTGCAGCCACAGCCTTGTCGATCTGTGCGCACGTTTCAGCGATAACGTCCTCGACCACATTGGTGTAGTCGAATGATTCACCAGTGGTACCCGGCAGGCCTCTCCAGTGCTGGACGATATACGCGCAGCCGGTGCTGGCCACAACGTCATTCATATCCGGGTCGAAACAGCCTCCCGACACGTCGTTGATAATGGCTGCCCCCGCCTCGCCGGCACGCCTGGCAGTTGCGGCGTGGAGTGTATCCACGGAGACAACGACCCCCTCGGCGGCCAAAGCAGTAATGACCGAGCCGATGCGGTCCCATTCTTCGTCAGCTGAGATGCGCTGAGAGTGCGGCCGTGTTGATTCTCCCCCCACGTCGATGAGGTCTGCACCGGCGTTGAGCATGGCGTGTGCATGATCGAGAGCACGGTCGGTGTCGTTCCACTGGCCGCCATCTGAAAAAGAGTCGGGCGTGACGTTGAGGATCCCCATGACGAGGGTGCGGTCGCTCGGAAGTGTCATCCCATCTGAAAGTATAGGAGTGCGCCCGGTTTCAGTCATGGCCGCCCCCTCATGACCAGCGCCATCATTTCTGAGCGGGTGGCGGCATTGTTCATGACGCCGCGCATCGCTGATGTCACGGTGGAGCAGCCCGGCTTGGAAACTCCGCGCATTGTCATACACATGTGTTCGGCCTCGAGGATGACGGTAACGCCCTGCGGGTGCAGGATCTCCACCATTGCGTCGGCAATTTGACTTGTCAGGCGTTCCTGCACCTGGGGCCGGCGTGCGTACCCCTCAACAAGGCGTGCCAGCTTCGACAATCCGGTGACTGTGCCGTCAGAGGGGATGTAGCCAACGTGGGCCTTGCCGTGGAAGGGCAGCAGGTGGTGCTCGCACAGTGAGAAGAACTCAATGTCACGGACGAGCACCATTTCATTCGTCCCGGTTGTGAAGGTCGTGCGCAAGTGCTCACGCGGATCTTCAGCCAGGCCGCCGACCAGTTCCCTAAAGGAGCGGCCCATGCGTGCAGGTGTGTCTTTCAACCCGTCACGCTCTGGGTCCTCCCCAATTGCCACCAGAAGGTCACGAATTGCCTGTTCGACACCAGCTTGGTCATACATCAGTGCTGCGTCCCCGCCTCTGGGCCGGCTGCTGGGCCCGTCGAGGGTGGTGCCACGGGTTCACCCGCAGTGGTCGACCCCGGCGTCGGGGTTGACGAGGCAGGCTCGCCGTGAGTATCAGGGGCGAGGGTGGGAGCCTGCTGGGTGGGCGGCTCCTCGGTGTTCACGCCGATCGGATCACCAAAACGGGCACCTTCGATCGCAGCGTCCGCCTGGTAGTTCCAGACTTCTCGCTCCGGCTGCTTGATAACAGGTTCGAAGATCTGAGCCAGCTCCTTTTCGTTGAGAGTTTCCTCGTCGAGCAGGCGCTGCGCCAGGTCGTCAAGGACGTGACGGTTCTTCGTCAGGATCTGCCACGCTTCACGCGTCGCGTCATCCAGGAGCCGGCGCACTTCCTCGTCAATGATGCCCGCCAGTGTTTCGGACACGTCGCGTCCTTCACCTCGTCCCATCTCGCGACCCACGAACGGGTCCGTGTTAGACTGGCCGAGTTTGACCAGGCCGACACGATCCGACATGCCGTAATCCGTCACCATCGCACGCGCGGACTGCGTTGCCTTCTCAATGTCATTGGCGGCACCTGTCGAGGGGTCACGGAATACCAGCTCTTCAGCAACGCGGCCACCCATCGAGTACACGAGGTCGTCAAGCAGCTGGTTGCGTGTCTTGTTGAAACGGTCCTCAGTCGGCATCACCATCGTGTAGCCCAGTGCGCGTCCACGCGGCAGGATCGTCACCTTTGTCACCGGATCCGTATAGCGCAGTGCCGCCGCGCACAGCGCGTGGCCACCCTCATGGTAGGCAGTGACTGCCTTATCGTGATCATTCATCACTCGGGTGCGCTTTTGCGGGCCGGCGATGACGCGGTCAATGGCCTCGTCGATCGCGCGATTGTCAATGAGGTCCGCATTCGAGCGGGCCGTCAGCAATGCGGCCTCGTTGAGCACGTTCGCCAGGTCAGCGCCGGTGAAACCGGGGGTGCGTTTGGCGATCTGCTGAAGATCCACATCGTCCGTCATCGGCTTGCCGTGAGAGTGAACCTCCAGAATTGCAGCGCGGCCCTTCAGATCCGGTGCCTCCACTGCGATCTGGCGATCAAAACGCCCCGGACGCAGCAAAGCAGGGTCGAGGACGTCAGGTCGGTTCGTCGCGGCAATCAAGATGACGTTGGTGCGTTCATCGAAGCCGTCGAGCTCAACCAGCAGCTGGTTCAGTGTCTGCTCACGTTCATCGTTTCCACCGCCAATGCCGGAGCCGCGATGACGCCCAACTGCATCAATCTCGTCGACGAAAACGATGGCAGGAGCCGATTCTTTGGCTTTATCAAACAGGTCGCGCACACGCTTGGCACCCATGCCGACATACAGTTCCATGAACTCCGAGCCTGCAATGGAGAAGAACGGCACGTTGGCCTCGCCGGCAACTGCCTTGGCAAGCAGTGTCTTACCTGTTCCGGGAGGCCCGTACAGCATGACGCCACGCGGAATTTTCGCACCGACCTTATGAAACTTTTCTGGTGCGACCAGGAACTCACGGATCTCTTCAAGTTCCTCAACGGCTTCATCTTCACCGGCCACATCATCAAATGTGATATCAGGGCGTTCCTGGTTGATTTCGCGCACGCGGGACTGGCCGAAACTGCCCATCATGCGTGTGCCCATCATGCGTGATGCGAAGAACCAGATCAGAGCGAAAATCAGCAGGACCGGCAAGAAGAGCTGCAGCATCGTCATCCAGGCGCTGGGCTGCGGGTAGTACGCGTTCCACCCCTTCGTCGGCTCCAGATCCTTCACCGTTGACAAGATGTCATCAGCCTGGGCACGCACGTAGGTAAAGGAGATTTGGGTCCCGAGGTTGCGCTCGCGGTCCATCTCGTCCACTGCCTTGTGCGTGTACGGCTCGGACAACGTGAGGTTGATCTGCTGGGTCGAGTCATTGACCACGACGCGTTCAACAGTGTTGCCTTCAAGGATCTTCAGCCCTTCAGAGGTGTCAACAGTTGACGGTCCGAAAAGTCTTCCGAGCATGGAGGCAAGAATGATGACCGCGAGCACGGGAATGATCACGTACAGCCAGTTGATTTTCTTCTTTTTCTTTTCAGCCACTGCAGTTGCCTTTACCGAATATTCTTGTCAGTTCCGTGATGGTCGCGCGCGGCCTCAGTGCCGTTCGGTCCCGCCGTACACGTGAGGTGCGAGGGTGCCGACGAAGGGCAGGTGGCGGTAGCTTTCAGCAAAGTCGAGTCCGTATCCCACGACGAACTCATTGGGAATATCGAATCCCACATATGTCACATCGACATCGACTTTCATCGCGTCCGGCTTGCGCAAAAGGGTTGCGATTTTCACCGAGGCCGCGCCTCGCGTCTCCAGGTTGTCCTTGAGCCACGACAGTGTCAGTCCAGAGTCGATGATGTCTTCAACGATGAGGACGTGACGGCCGTGAACATCAGTGTCGAGGTCTTTGAGGATCCGCACCACACCCGATGATCGAGTACCGGAACCGTATGACGACACTGCCATCCAGTCCATTTCGAGGGGGCAGTGAATCTTGCGTGACAGGTCCGCCATCACCATGATGGCGCCGCGCAGCACACCAACCATCAAGATCTCTTCGCCCTCATAGTCGGCGTCAATCTGCGCCGCCATTTCCTCGAGCCTGTCGCTGATCTGCTGCTCGGTTAAGAGAACCTTCTCGAGGTCTTCACCCATGTCTTGAGCGTCCACGCGCCTGGTCTTCCTCTCGGTTACACGACTAATAGTCCAAGAGTGCCACATTTCGCGCTCAAGGTGACACTCAACGTGGGCAGTCTCGCTATCGGCTGACTTGCTGCACCGCCCCAGCGGTGATGGCGATTCGCCTTCACTCGACACGTTCCACGATCAGGCGTCGCATCGATCGACGAGGTCCGAACCGCTCCACCCTCGCGTGCCCACCCGGCACGTCGATACGGGTCCCGTGAGCGCCGCTAAGCGCCATCCCGTCAAGCTGCCTGACGTGGACAGAAGAGACGGAACCTGGTGAGTTCGACACCTGAGCCAGGAGTCGGTGCAAAACGCGCCTGCGGATAGGAGCTGCCAGGTCTGCCAACTTGGTACAGTCAACGATCCAGTGTCGCCCGCGGCCACGCGAAGCTTTGCCGCGAGCACTGTCATTGTCCTCTGACTGCTCACAGGCATCTACCTGCCCGCGTTCTGCACCCCGGACGCCCTCAGCTTCCGACGACCGTCCGTCTCGAGCTCCCTCGCTTTCGCGCACACACGCATCGAACAGGTCGCCGGCCTGTGCGCTGAGATAGGCGTCATCTTCTCCGAGCATGTCGGCGCTTCGCGCAAGCGCCGGAATCGGATCAACTCCCAGCGCACGTTCCAGTGCAGGCAGTGCCCACTGGCGCACTGCAGCACGACGCAGCGCACTGCCATCAGATGCACGCCACGGCCCATCGACCGCATTGGTCGGATCATCGACCCACGCGAGCTTCAGATCCCGACACACCTGGTGAGTATCAACGCGACGCTGATCAAGCAGGGGCCGCAGCCACGTGATCGCTACCCCACCACATTCCATCAGGTCACGCCTGCGCATAGCAGATAAAGAATGCGCACCCGATCCGCGGGCCAGGCGCAGCATTACTGTCTCGGCCTGGTCATCCATTGTGTGACCGAGAAGAATCGTCGCTGCTGTCGTGCCGCTTTCTCGTGCCCATTGCGTCGCATAGCGGACAAGGGCGTCCCGCCGCGCCGAACGTGCACGAGCCTCTGGTCCGCCTTCGCGATACGCCTCCATGTCAGCATCCACAATTGCCGGATGTGCGCCCACAGACTGCACCACGTCATACACATGGCGGGCCTCGTTGGAGGATTCAGGCCGAATGTGGTGATCAACGTAAACACCGGCTACCGGGATATTCCACCGTCTGCACAGGTCGGTGGCGACTACCAACAAGGCCAGGGAGTCTGGTCCGCCGGATACTCCAACCACAACGGCGGTCGGGACGCCCTCGTTTATGATCTGCTGCAGGCAGCGGCGTGTTGCCAGCGACAATCGCCGGACGGCACCTGTCGGGGTCGAGCCAACCAGTTGTGAGGCGCGGGACTCACACGACACGGTCGCGCCACGATTCGTAGGAGACAAGCTCTTCGCGCGTGGGCATATGGGTACGGTCAGACAACAGTGTGGCGACCTGACCATCGAGGACGACGTGGCGGGCAAAGGAGAACGCTCCCTGGCGTTCTGCCTCAATGGAACGCACGGATGCGCCCAGGCGCCGCAGCTCCATCAACCCAGTCATGCCGGCAGACTCAGGCGCATTGTTGCGGATCCAGCGTGCCGAGGAGATCTGGCGCGGAGAAATCTGTTCCATCTGCGCGCGCACGATCCCGTCCATCATCATGACCAATCGGGCCAGCTGCGCTGTGGACGAGGGGAACTTCGCGGCAGTGATTGACAGCTCGTCACGCAGCCAGGGTGCGGCTGAGAAGAGGATGCCCCACAGTCCGGCACGGATCGCTACCCATGAGCTGAAATCCTTGTGGTCGAGTGTGCCGCGCTGGGCGGCTTCAAGAACGGAGGGTGCGATGAAGATGCGTCGCTGTCCGAATGGGTCCCAAATTCCTTTCACGTGCGGCGCAACGGTGCGGAGCACTCCGATTTCGCTCAGGGTAGTCAGAGGCGATGCAAGGAAGGATCGCGATGAGGGGGCCTGGTCAGTCAGGTCCAGTCCGGCGGTAATGAACTGGTCAGTGATCTGGGAAATGATTTGGACGGCGGCGCGGCGATCCACGATCAGCACGGGCGCTGAGGCCACGTGCTCGGCAGCTTCGGGAAGGCTGGATAAGCCAGCAAGCAGGGGGTTGGTGCGTGAAATTGCTCTGCGTAGTCTGCCTACTGTTGCCGCTGCAGCTGAATGGCTGACGGTCGGGCCGGCCAGGGTCGCGCTGGACATGAGGCGCCCCAAGCGGTGCCATTGTGCTGTCCGATTCATGGTGTCATCCTACCGACCTGGCGGCGCGCTGGCTAAAAGGTGCGGCATGTGTGCCGGCTGCATGCAATTTTCCGACGAGGCGAGGCGTCAGAATCACTGAGCTCGAAGAGCGGCCAGGCCGGCTACGAAGTCGTCCAGAATCGGTCGAGTGGAGTACGCACCATCGTTTGGAACATTGTCGTGCCCGATGGCGAACAGAAGCTGACGACCATCAGCAGTGCTGACCGCTCCTGCCAGCGTGGACACAGTAGACAGGGATCCCGTTTTGGCCTGCAGGTTCCCGCCTGCCGGGGTGTCGGGGAAGCGTGCCCGAACAGTTCCTTCCAGTCCTCCCCACGGTAGGAATCGAATGACGTCACGCACCTGAGAGTTTTCGGAGGTCATACTCGCGTGGAGCGTGTCGACCAAAATGTGCCCCGTCAAGCGGTCGTTGCTCGACAGGCCGGAGCAGTCCTCAAGGGACAGGCCGGTTGTGTCAATTCCCATCGTGGCGATCGTATCGGACACCATCTGCGTTGACCCTGTATAGCTCGCGTCATATCCAGCCCGGCGCGCTGCGATTCTACACAGTTGGTCGGCCAGCGTGTTGTCAGAGTCGTGCAGCATCGTGCGAATCTGCTGCCCGAGCGTCGCCGAATACACGACTGCCAGTTCATCGGACTTGCTTGCCTGAGCGGGTGCATCTGCTGTAGTGGTTCCCGACGACGCGGTGTCGGATGAGCTGACGGTTGGTGGCGGTGTGGAATCACCGTCAGATCCAAGTTCGACGGTAATTCCTTCGTCGCGTAGGTGCTCGGCGAACGTGGTGGCAACGTCCCGTCCAGGATCGAAGGTGGGATCAAATCGCGCATAGCCGTAGGCGCCGCGGTCGATCGCGAATGCGCCGACCTGACCTTCGTAGGAAGCCACTTCCTGCGTCGTCCACGCACTCAGGCGTGCCGGGCCGTCGAAAATGTCGTTGTTCCAGTTCAAGGTCACCGAGGTGACGCCGCGTTCCTTCAGGCCGTCTGCTGTCTGGCGAGCCAGGTCAGCCAGCCCTGCGTGGCCATCGATGACGGTCGGGTCGCCCTCGTCAGAAGACAGCAGCAGGTCGCCCTCGCCCCACAAGTGCAGTGTTGTGTCGGTCAGGAAGGTTTCGGTGCGCAGGCGGGTGTTCGCATCGATGTGCGTCAGGATTGTCGTTGCGGTGAGGATTTTTGCTGTCGAAGCTGGCACGTGCACGCCCGTGCCGTCAGCGTCGAGCAGCACCTCCCCTGTCAGCGCATCCATCACCACTGCCCACGCTTTCCATTTGCCCTCCTGCGCGGCCTGAGCAACTGGTGACCACAAGGTCTGGATCTGCGCGGCGGTGGGAGCGGGAGCTGAGGCAGAATCGGTGATGTTCAGAGTCGATGACTGGCCATCAGACTGGCCGGTGGCATCGGGAATGTTCAGCCCCGACTGGGATGCCAGATCTGGTGGCGCGACGGCCTGAACTGGCGCGGAGATCGTCAGGAGGCCCGGCACGACATCGTAGACATCGCCCACTGCGTACGCCCCACACGCTAAAGTGCATAGTGAAGCGCATACAATCGCACCTATAGTTCGACGTTGCACGCGCGTCTCCTTCGCCTTGGGTGAGTCGGTCTCGACCCACGGCTCCACAGTAGTGGACAATGGCGGATGAGACAGATACGGCCACTCAGGAGGAACACAAATTGATGGAATTCGACGTGACGATTGAGATCCCGAAGGGCAATCGTAATAAATACGAGATTGATCACGAGACCGGTCGTATTCGTCTGGATCGCATGCTGTTCACGTCGACCCGCTATCCCGATGATTACGGTTTCATTGATGACACGCTCGGCGAGGACGGCGACCCTCTGGACGCATTGGTGTTGCTCGAAGAGCCCACATTCCCGGGATGCGTGATCCGCTGCCGCGCTTTGGGCATGTTCCGCATGCGCGACGAGAAAGGCGGCGACGATAAGGTTCTGTGTGTTCCAGCTTCCGATCAACGCGCGTCGTGGCGCACAGAAATTGAAGACGTGTCGGAATACCATCGTCTTGAAATTCAGCACTTCTTCGAGGTGTACAAGGACCTCGAACCCGGCAAGTCGGTCGAGGGCGCACACTGGGTGGGCCGTGAAGACGCCGAGGAGGAAATCCGTCGCTCCTACGCGCGAGCCAGACAAGCCGAAGCTGGCGAGCACGCGCACGAGTAGCGACTAGCTCACCAAGCAGTTTCAGAGGCGAACGACGTACGGCATCAGGGAACCGCTCCAGCCATAGATGCTGGTGACGCGCACCGTGGTGCCAGGATACGGCGCTTCGATCATCTGGTCGCCGCCAAGGGCGATCGCCACGTGGTAAATACCGCTTTGGGAACCGTCGCTGGACCAGAAGAGCAAATCGCCCGGTTGACGCTGGCTCAGCGGAATACGGGTGCCATATCCATACTGTGAGGCAGAGTAGTGTGGCAGGTACACGCCCGCCTGCCTCCACGCCAGCATGACCAGGCCGGAGCAGTCCACACCGGCGTATGATTCGCCAGCCCATACGTAGGGGACGCCCAGGAAGCTATACGCAGCGTTGACCGCTGTCTGCGCTCCGCCGCTGCCGCCGTAGGACGGTGCGGGTGCCGGATCAGGAGTCGGCGCTGGGGTCGGCGTAGGAGTTGGCGTTGGGCGCGTCTCACGCGAAGGCGGAGTATACGTCTCTTCCTGTCGACCCTGAGTAGCCGCTTCTTCTTCCTGGCGCGCAGCCAAAGCCGCCAGGCGAGCTGATTCTTCTTCGGCCGCCTTGCGCGCTGCTTCCACGCGACGACGTTCCAGTTCGGCTTCACGCTGATTAATCAGCTCAACAGTGGTGTTTTCCTTGCGTGCCAGCTCAGCCACAAGTTCACTGCGGCGCGCTTCAGTGGCCTGCTGAGAAGCCAACGCCGAGTTGGCAGCATTTTGCGCAGCATCGGTGCGTTCCTGCACCTCGTTTGTCGCCTTTTGCTGACGCTGTTCGGCAGATTCAGCCGATTCCTTCATCACCGATGCTACTTTTTCGAGGGCGGCCACCCGTTGCATCTTCGTATCGGCATTATTGGCGAATGAATCGAGTGTCGTCTGTTTGAACTCAACGGAGCGCAATCCGTCGGCCTGCAAATATGCTGCAGCGGCATCAAGAGACGAACCTTCAGAGCGGTAGGCAGTCTGCGCTATAGCAGCCAGCTCCTGACGACCTTTGTCAAACTCAGCCTGAGCCTTATCCGCATCATCGCGAGCTTTATTTGCCGCAGCAGTTGCAGCATCAAGATCCAAGCGTGCTTTGTTGAGCTCTTCGCCGGCAATCTGCGCATTGCGCATGGCATCTGAAGCGCGCTGAGAGACCGCGGCCAATTCGACTTCGATCTGCCCCACTGACATCTTGGCGGCATCGGCTTCGGCACGCGCCTGGTTGATGTCATCTTGAGAGGGCGTGTCATCTGCATATGACGCCGGCATCGCAACGCCGGCACTGACAGCAAGCAAACCTGACATGAATAGAGCGGTCAGTGCGTATCGGCCAGATGCGCGACGCGGAGCCTTCTGGCCAAAGTGGCTCAACACCTTACCGTAAACCTGTCTTTTCACCTGATCCACCTAATGACACTCTGACTTTTCCCGCACGCTCCCCCACGCCATGTGGACATCGCGCACGACATATAGCACTTACACTAGCCCATCGTCGAACACTTTGGCAACAATTTCACCATTTTTCACGTTATTCACATCAGTCACAGTTTTCACATTCGTCACACCAGACACATCCCCCTCGTTCATCTTTCGCACACCCCACCATCCACATCGTGGACACGCCTCTGACCTCATCTTGCATGATCACGATGAATCTCTTACTGTGATGGACATGTTCCAACGAATGCGAATGTCCAACTGACTGCACGCTCGTCACACGACCAGCTGTGCAGCACCGCCCTCATCTAGCGCGGGACGTTGGACGCTGCCATTCGTTTTCAAGTTTCAGACATCTGTTGATTGCGTCAAAGACTGACTTGTCGACAACTGGCTCACCAATTCACCACACCACAAGTGTGAGTCCAGCTCATCGCGCCCCCAAAGATTCTTGACACTATTAAAGGAGCACACTCATGTCTGACCGCACCGAAATCGAACGCACCTGGGCTTTTGAAACCCGCCAGATTCACGCCGGATGGGATCGCGATCCTCAAACGGGCGCAACCAGCCTCCCCATTGTTCACAGCTCATCTTTCGCCTTCGAGACACCCGAACAGGCAGCGAACCGCTTTGCGCTGCGCGAACTCGGCCCCATTTATTCCCGTCTGACGAACCCCACCAACGACGCCGTCGAAGCCCGTATCGCCTCGCTCGAAGGCGGCGTGGGAGCACTGTTGGTGTCCTCGGGCCAATCAGCTGCAGCTCTGGCTATTCTCAACATCGCTCAGGCAGGCAATAACGTCGTGGCGTCACCCTCGCTGTACGGCGGATCGATCATCCTGCTGAAGAACTCACTGGGACGTTTGGGAATTGAAACACGCTGGGTGGATGATCCCGCAGATCCGGCTCAGTGGGAAGCACTTGCCGATGACAGGACGGTCGCATTTTACGGCGAGACGATCCCGAACCCCAAGGGCGACATCCTCGATATCGAGCCAGTCGCGCAGGCAGCGCACCGAGTCGGAGTTCCGCTGATTGTGGACAACACGGTGGCCACGCCTTACCTCGTGCGACCACTGGAATGGGGCGCCGACATCGTGATCCATTCGGCCACGAAGTACTTCAGTGGGCACGGCACCTCAGTGGCAGGCGTCATCGTCGATGGCGGCACCTTCGACTTCGGATCAGACCCTGCCCGCTACCCCGACTTCAATGAACCCGACGCCAGCTACAACGGCATAGTCTTTGCGCGCGATCTCGGAAAAGACGGGCAGTTCGGCGTGAACCTGTCCTTCATTCTTCGAGCCCGCACCGTCGGACTGCGTGACTTCGGTTTCACGCTCTCCCCGCTCAACACGTTCCTGATTGAGCAGGGCATCCAGACACTGTCACTGCGAGTTGAACGCCACGTCGACAACGCGCTGACGATTGCCCGATACCTGGAGGCACACGCAGACGTGGAATCGGTCAACTACGCAGGCCTCGACGCTTCGCCCTACCACCAGTTGCAGCTCAAGTATGCGCCGAGGGGTGCCGGTGGCTTGCTCTCCTTCGTCATCAAAGGTGGCGCCGATGCGGGGCGCACCTTCGCTGAGTCACTCGAATTGATTCCCACCGTCGCCAACATCGGCGACGCAAAGACTCTGGTGATTCACCCAGCCTCGACCACGCACTCGCAACTCACGGAAGAGGAGCTGCGCAAGTCAGGAATCGAGGGCGGCACGATTCGCCTGTCCGTCGGCATTGAAAACGTCGACGACATCATCGCTGATCTGGAGCGAGGTTTCGCAGCTGCTGACGCGGTGAGCGGCGAGGAGTCGAGTGCACGAAAGACACAGGAGTGACACATGAGATCCAAACCGACATGCCCTGGCGGGCGGCACCTGTGCGATATTGGGCCGCTGCGTCTTGAAAACGGAGACGCACTGCCACAGGCACATCTGGCATACGAAACGTGGGGCACCCTGAATGATGAGCGCTCCAACGCCGTGCTGGTCCTGCATGCACTGACCGGTGATTCTCACGTGACATCCTCATCCCACGATCCGACACCAGGATGGTGGGAGGGCATCGTCGGGGAAGGATCTCCTATTGACACGCGCGAGCACTTCGTGGTCGCTGCAAATATCCTCGGAGGCTGCCAGGGGTCCACCGGCCCCTCCTCCCCTGCTCCCGACGGCACACCGTGGGGGTCGCGTTTTCCTCTCATCTCCACTCGCGACCAGGTCCATGCCGAAGCGCGGCTGGCTGACGCACTGGGAATTGATCGCTGGTCACTCGTGATCGGCGCGTCGATGGGAGGTCACCGAGCGCTGGAGTGGGCCATCACCTACCCGCAACGCGTCGAACGCCTTATCGTCGTTGCCTCGGGTGCGCAGACAACTGCTGATCAGGCGGCATGGATTCACAGTCAGCTGGGCGCAATCCGCCTCGATCCCCTGTGGAAGGGAGGCGACTATTACGGTGGGCCGCCTCCCGCGCAGGGACTGGGGCTGGCCCGGCAGATTGCGCACACAACGTATCGCAGTGCGCCGGAGCTGCAGGAACGCTTCGGCAGGTTCCCGCAGCATGAAGAAGATGTGCTCGAGGGGGGCCGGCTGGCTATCCAGTCATACCTGGATCATCACGGTGTCAAGCTGGCCAACCGTTTCGATGCAGGCTCCTACGTCGCGCTATGCCACGCCATGTTGACGCATGACGTGGGGCGGGATCGTGGCGGCATTGCGCACGCGCTGCGTTCAGTGACGGCCCGCACGCTGGTGATTGCCGTTGATTCGGATCGTCTGTTCCATCCCAATGAGTTGTGGAACATTGCGGACAACGTGCGCGGCGCGTTCTATCGAGAGGTGCACTCCGACCACGGTCATGACGGTTTCCTGATTGAACGTGATCAGGTGGCACGACTGATCCGAGAGTTCATTGATCGGTATCGCGGCGGGCATGAGGAATACGAGCCTGGCTCTGCATCAAACCGATGGGTCCAGTCGATACAGTAGGAGTGTGAGTGAGCATTTGAACGATCGCGATGAACTGACTGAACAGGACGAACCCGTAGTTCGGGATCCCCTGGCACCGTGGGGCACAGACGGGCCACCGCCATCGGGCCAGTGGCGCACTGACGTGCTGGGCGAAGGATTTGTGTCACGAACCATCGATCTTCTGCCCGACGATGAAGGCCCGGTTGTGGCAACGTTGGTGCGTCACGATCCAGAAAACGACCCGAACGCAGATGACCTGCGTTTAGTCGACCGGCCGATTATCCGCCTCGAGAACCCCGTGACTGTCCTGTACCTGCATGGCCGAAATGACTATTTCTTCCAGCGGCACCTCGCACGCCATATTTCGGCGCTGGGCGGGCGCTTCTACGCACTGGACCTACGCAAGTACGGCAGATCACTGCGCCCGTGGCAAACAATTGGCTTCATCAGCGATATTGACGACTATGACGAGGACATGGGTGAGGCGCTCGACATTATCCGCGGCGAATGCTCTGACGGCCCGCTGATCGTGATGGGACATTCGACGGGCGGCCTGATCGCAACCTTATGGGCGTGGCGTCACCCCGGTGCGCTCGATGGACTGGTTCTGAATTCGCCGTGGCTGGAGATGCAGACGCTTGCAGCGGTGCGTTCGGCTGTCCAACCCGTCCTTGGCCGCATCGCTGCCCGCACTCCCCTGTGGGAAATTCCTGCATCAACAGGGCCGGATCATTATGGCCGTTCCCTCATGGAGGGCTGGTCGACTTCGGGTTTCGACCTGCCAGAAGAGCTGCGTGATTTTCCTGACGACGACCCTGCTTTCACAGGGTGGGACTACCTGCATGAATGGAAGCGCCCAGAAGGCTACCCGGTGTACGCTCAGTGGCTCGATGCCATCCTGGTGGGGCACGAGAAGATCGAGCATTCTGTCTCGATTGACTGCCCGATTCTGTCGATGATGTCCACGCACAGTTATTTTGACGAGAAGTGGAGCCCGGAAGTTTTCCGTTCTGACACGGTGCTCGATGCCGATGTGTTGGCTACGCGGTCAGCCCACCTGGGTTCTTTGGTGACAATCGCGCGCTTTGACGGGCGCCATGACCTGGTGTTGTCGGATCCTGATGTTCGTCAACGCGTCTGGTACACGATGGATTCCTGGCTGGAGTTCATGGCTCACGCACTGTAGCAGTGAACCGCGGCAGCACTGTCGGGCACACGTCAGGCGTTCCCTCGTTCGAGCGGCATTCAGCGAACGGCGCGAATTTCTGCGAGCGCTTCTGCCAGCGTCGGACCTTCAGCATTGTCGATATGCCAGGCGTGCCACCCGTCAATTCCGCTCAGACCCAAACTTGCCAACGCATCTGTCGGGTCGGAGAACTCCGCTTCAGCCATGACGATCACGCCCTGTTCGGTCAGGTGGGCACGCTCCTCGCTGACCTGCGTATCTGTAGCCAGCTCAGTATCCAGTACCAGTGCGATCTGTTCGCCCACCATGTGCGCAACGAGTTCGAGCGCTTCATCGTCTGCGCTCACGGATACCGCTTCTGAAGTGTCGTCGCGGCGTTGCTGCGCGTGCCTGGCATGACGTCGCTCGGATCGAGACGGCAGATGCGGGGCGATAATGCTGATCGCGCCGGTTTCGGGATCCTCCTGAGCAGTGGCGTCATCAAAATCAGCACGCAGGTAATCCTCGTCCCCTTCTGATGGGTCCCACGAAGTCTCGCCGCGCGCGTACAGCCCATTGTCTGCCGAGGGGGCCGGGCCGATCGTGGCCTGCGACTGAGCATCCGACACGAGGACATGCGGGACATGCCCGTACAAGCGTGGCCCCACTGTCTGAACGTCCAGGAAAATGCGGCCAGATGACAGGGCACGCATCGACAGTTCGTGCACTTCCACACCTGAGGAGGCGAGCACATCCAGGGCGGGCCGCACCTGGTCGTCGATGGATCCGACCACCAGGATGAGGCGTGGGCCAGCTGAAATGGTGGGTGGCATGGAATCGCGGAACCGTAGCCATCCGGTCCGGAATGCTTCCACCCCGCCTGCATATTCGCGTGCCAGGTCAGTCCACGACAATGCTGCCGAGTCTGACAGTCGCGAAAGGGAGGCGATCAGCAGATCTGAATCCAGATGTGAGGTAACTTCCACGCACACCACTTGGCCGGTTGCGTCCAGCGCAGTCAGGCGAGGGGTGCCGGCCGCGTCAGGATGGTGGGAGGTGTCTCGCCATGTAATCGGAAACAGTGGGCGCGAGACAATCTCCAATACCTGGTTGCGCACCGAGTCCAGCACATCCTCGCCTATCGGCCCCTGAACAGGATGGCCGAACTGTGCTGCCACCAGGCGCCCGTTTTCGACCTCAAACAGTGCCATTCAATGCCACCCCCGGTCCTCTGCTGCGTTCCGCTCGCCGCAGTGTTTCTTATGTCAGTCTACGGCAATCGTACAGTGATCTGCCTCGATCAACAGAACGGCCGCAGTGGCCCTGACAATGCGGCGGCATCCACAGGAGTGGGTCGAAACTGTGTTATCCACACTGTCGACGTGAATCTCGCGCGATCCACAAGTGGAGCCACTGCGCTTTGGGCGAGTGCACACCCATGATGAGGTGACCGTATGGATGATCTGACACGAATCCGACGATGGAACTGGGCCGTCCGTATCACAGTAGCTGTGAGTATGTGTCTGGCCTTGTGCGGAACACTGATGTATCTGCGTCCGCCTCCCCCAGGGGTTGACGTCCTCGTCACGTCAGCCCGTCTGACATCTGGAATGACGAGCAGTTCCGCAGTTCACACAGTCGCAGTGCCACCGGCTGCGGTGCCAGCAGATGCGCTGAGCGCTGACGCGGATATCCCGCCTCGATGGGTGGGTGCCGACATCGAGGCGGGGACGGTGCTGACTGAATCGAATGTGGCAGGATCTGCGGATTCTCGCGCTCTGGCAGATGACGAGGCTCAAGTCACGATCGAGCTGCCTGTCGATCAGCTGACTCGAGTGTCGGCTGGAGACACGGTGCAGCTGTGGGCATCTGACTCATTCTGCGCCGATGAACAGCGAAAATGCCCGGCGACCCTGCTTGCTGATGGTATCCGTATCGCCTCGATTTCCGACCATGATTCGGGGCCACTGGCCGATTCGCCCACCCAATCGGTATCGATCATCATGAAAGCAGACGAAACTGAGCGGATCGTCGGGCACGTTACCTCAGACATCATCACGCTCGTATTACGATCTCCTTCGGGGTAAGAATCCCCTTTGTCTATTTTTCAAGGAGACGATCATGATCCAGGGATTCAAGGAATTCATTTCCAGAGGCAACGTCGTCGACCTGGCAGTTGGTGTCATTATCGGCGCCGCGTTTTCACAGATTGTGACCGCCCTCGTTGATGGCGTGATCAATCCGCTGATTGGCGCCATCTTTGGCCAGCCGAACTTTGACGACGTCCTCAAGTTCACCATCGGCACGTCCGAGATCAAGCCAGGACTCGTTCTGACTGCCCTTGTCAACTTCCTGCTCATCGCATTCGCCATCTACTTCTGCATCGTGATGCCCATGAATAAGCTGGCAGAGCGTCGTCAGAAGAAGACCGAACAGAATGAAGCCGAAGAGCCCGCTTTGACCGATGAAGCAAAACTGCTTGTCGAAATTCGCGACCTGCTCTCCACAAATGGCTCAACGCCATCCGTACGCTAACCTCGCTTCTGACCCTGGTGGCGGCCTGATGGCCATCACCTAGGAATCGGATCGCACCTGCCAATGCGGCGGGACATTGTCAAGGAGCCTGGCGTCATTTTCATGATCATTATGACGCTGGGCTCCTTCGCGTTCACGGTCACGTGAGGTTACTTTCTCGTCCCACGAGGGTGCCACGCCGTCATCGATCAGCCGCTGATCAGTCGGGCTGATGCGTATGACGCGCCGACGTCTGGAGTGCTCTGCCATCGCCTATTCCTGAGTTGGCTGGGTACGCCTGACAACGTTACGCAACACTGCATCGGTTTGCGCTCCACGACGGGTTAGCCCCACAGCGAAACGCAGTTCATCAATCAGCTCGTCTTCCGTGCGTTCCTCACCATCAGCGCGCACCCAGTGTGCCAGCTCATCGAGCTGATCATCACCGTAGGCGGCCAGCGGAAGGCCTTTGGCGATAGCTGGTCGCGGTCCACGCTTGTCAGCATCCGCCGATTCCTTCGCCGCTTCAAGATCGATTCGGGAAATCTCTGCGGTCAGTCCCAGCTCGATTTCGTCAGCTCGGGCACGAGCCCGATCCTCACTGCTCATTGCCGGTGATGGCGAGTCCAGTGCTCGCGCACCTTCGGAGCCTTCCGTCCCGCTCTCGACGCGCGTACCACCAGCATCCTCATCATCAGTGATGCTGCCGGTTTGACCATCTGCGCCGGGCGCGCCGGAATGGGCACCGCGGCCAGACTCTGAAGAACCGTTAACTGGCTCGGACGAGGCGTCAGCGTTCAGTGAGCGATCCAGACCAGGCGCGTCATCGGAGCCTGCCTCGTCGATATCAATGATGTCGGGCACCGTGATATGCGCTGCCGGCCCGTTGGCCTCATCAACTGCATCAAGGACGAGCTGCACAATCGCGTCAGTTTCGCGTTCGGGATCAATGAAGACTGCCATGGACAGTTCGGTTCGTACTTTCCATCCCTGGGCCTCCAGGAGTTTAGGCCAGATCCGATCGCGCACCCGCAGTGAAGGCTCGTTGACATATGCATCATCATCAGTAAGCACTGCGACGAGCAGGCGACCAGGTACTTCGGGATGACCGATTGCCAGCGGAATACGCATTCCTCCGGGCACACCCACGTTCGGTACCACTTCCAGACCGAGTGAATACAGCCGCTCAGCCAAGTCGATCAGCAGCGGATCGGGGGCATCCTGCAGGGTCGGCCATGTTGCATCTCTTTCGTCCTCTTCTGCCCCTTCAGCTACTTCCAACAGATCGAGCAGCAAGTGGGCTCCCTCGGACGTGACACGTGAGCGATCAAATTCCTCGGGACGAATTGACGAGAATACGGTCAGTTCCGAACGCACCGTGCGCAGCACATCAATAAGGACGGGCAGGCCCGACGCAGCGCTGATCTGGCCAAAATCGTGCAGGACGCGACCGTGTGGTGTCTTCGCGTAGCCCACCGTGAGCATAATGTGATCCCGGCTCAGGCCACGCGCGTCTTCGGGACTCACCACGACGAAAGGTTCAAGAGCATCAGGATCAAAGAAGGATGTCAGCCCCGGAGACGATGCCACTTCCCGTTCGAGGGCGGCGCGGATACGTGTGGCATGCCGTTCATTGAGCGCGATCACAGCAAGGGAGCGGTCGGGGTGCTCGAGTGCGTGGCAAATGACCTGCTCGACAACTGCGTGGACTTCGGCGGCCGACGACTCGACTGCAGCTACACCCGGTGCAGGCATACCTGAGCCATCGGGCCAGATCGCCTTGATCGGTGAACTGGTCGTGCTCCAGGGAACCGGGATACCCATTTGAGCTGAATCGTATTGGCTCACCAATTTGGCAACACGGTCATTGAGATGACCCGGCAGCACGCTCAAACGCGAGTGAGGCAAAATCTGAGCGAGCGCGCTCACGGCTCCCTGCGTTTTGCTGGAATCCGACTGCTCGGAAGCGGTGCCGCTGGTCGACAGGTCGGCGATCACCACGATCTGTCGCGCACGCGCGATGATGGGAATAAGTTCTGCCAACGGCAGGCTATCGACATCATCGAGCACAACGAGGTCAATGCGGTGTCCATGCGGCACAAGGAGCGGTACCAGAGTCGGGACGGTCAACACCAGCGGAATGAGGTGCGAGGACAGGAGGTGTCGCGCGAAGAGGTCAGTCCCGCTGGCTCCTGCTTTCAATGACGCAACCAAGTCGGCGTGCTGTTCAGGTCGCGTGGCAAGAGCCTGCTGGCGCAATCGGCGTGCACGCTGGAGCGCAATCGGAGCCAGCGATTCGATTTGTTCTTCGTCCAGCCGGCGACCTTCAACAATGAGGTCTTCAAGTTTTGTCGGGTCGAACCCGCCGAGTTTGGGTTCTTGTGCCAGCATCAGTCCAAGAACGGATGCCCACCACGCCAGATCGAGTTCACTATCCAGCATCTCATCGACGACACTACGTTTACGGAGGTCAGCGACGAGGTCATCCAGTCCGATCTGAGCCAGTTCCTTCAGAACAGCGACACGTTGCGGAAGTTCGCGAGCACCATCCGGATCTGCTGCAAGACGATCGAGCAGTCTGCCCAGATCGGTCATATTCATACGGGCAAGGTCAGGGTGAGAGGTGCCAAGAATCGGCGCCAGACGGTTCAGGTCAGCACGCACTGATGCGGCCAGCTCAATGATCTCATCCATGCGTTGCGGCAGTGTGGGCCAACCGTCGGAATCACAATGCTGTCGCCACACATCACGGCGCTCCTGCACGAGCAGAAGTTCACGGTGAAGGTCTTCAACGTGACGTCCGGGCCGCACATAGTCGCGTGCCTGTCGGATCAGGCGCTGACGCTGCGAATGTTTCATGGAGATGCCGTGCGAGCGACGCCATTGCTTCGACGCGGTTGCAATCACCATATCGGCTGCGCTGCGTTCAAAAATGGCCGGCTCGAACACGTCGAGGACATCGCGCACGCCTTCGAGCATTTGAAGCTGAGCTTCCCACTGCGTCAGGCTGGTGGCAGGGACAAGCCCCGTTTCGCCGGCAACCGTGCCCATCTGCACTCGCATCTCAGGCAGGGATTCGGTGGCGAGCCTCTTGACTCGTTTCAAGACATCGGGAACCTGTTCGGCTGCGTTGATGACCGCTCCGCGCCACGCGCCGCGCTGCGTGAATGATGAGAACAGATTCAGGCCGCTGGCTCGGTGCAGCAGCGTGCGGGCGCGCTGTCCCTGATCCTGCGCAATGTCTAGCAGGACATCCTCGCGCAGCCTGACGCGGGTGCGTGGAGCAGGGTGCATGCTGGTCAGATCTGTCAACACCTGTAGGGCATCGTAGGCGGATACGCCGAAACGGTCGAACGGCTTATGGAGGTAGGTCGTATGTGATGACAGGGCCTCCCGGACGCGACGCAGTCGCGTCCGCAGCGCTTCGATCTGCGTGGGATCGGTGATCACATCGGACGTGTCTGCCATGGCGAATTCGAGGCGTTCGCGCACAATCTGCGCCGACTGCGCACTGCCATCGACGCGCACGGAGATTTCACTGACTCCGTGCTGGTCAAGATACGTTTCCACTCGCGTGGTGCGCGACGGGGATCCTGCAATATGCATGGTGGAACGCCCTCGTGACGCAGCATCTGTCATGATGGCAGCAATCACGGCGGTATCGTCCGCACCGTGCGGAATATCGATCATGAGGGATGCGCCGTCAGCAACTGCCTCGACGATGTCCTGCTGGGCAGGAGCCAGGTCACCGATGCCTTTTTCATCCCACGGGTCACGATCCGCGGGGTTCGCGCGAGGCAGTTCCTGGCCGATTTCTCTGACCGCTTCTTCATCGCCTGCCAGCGCTCGAATAATCGGGTGGTTCACCAGGTCTTGCTGGTGGACAAACTCGCGCAGCAGCACACTTGCCGGATGCTCAAAGATGCCGAGGACCAGGCCTTCCCTCAGGTCAAAGCGCTCCAGACTGGCACCGATGTCGCGTAGCTGCGCCAGTGCACGGGTGGGTGAAAACCCATGCAGCGACGTTGCGTCATCCAGGATCGCGTGCGGGTCCACGTCGAGATGAGCTGATTCAAATGCCTGCGACAGGCTAGGTCCAATCGATGCTCCCTCACGCAGGGAAATGACGATATCGCCGTCATCAGTTTCTTCAACAGTGACTGGTCGCAGCAATGCCGGGGAGCCTCGCCGTACCCCCGCATCTGTCCACGATGCCTGTCCGATCGCCAGGTGGATGGGGCCGATTCCGTGCGTCGCAGCCAGCTGGCGCGCGCGTCGTATCACCGTCAACGTTTTTTCGCGTGCCCGCTCGTACGCGCTTTTTTCCCGTACGAGGTTCGACAAGCGCGTGGGGTGCTCTGCGTACAGTTGCGCCAGACCTCCGGGGTGGGCCTGTCCGAGCGCAAGGCGTGGGGCTGCTTCGTTGGTTCCTGCAACGGTGGGTTCATTCACCGTGAGTGTGGAAAGATCCTGACGCCATTGCGCCAATGCGTCTGTCAGCTCGTCGGCGATCGGCGTGTGTTGGGCGCGCACGTCGTCCGCGGCTTCGGAGCGCCGGCGAGGGCGGGACGAAGCCGAATTTGAACGGGAGAAGATACTCGGAACCACTCTCCTAAGCTAATTGCTAATGGCCACGCTTTTGTGGAAGCGCCGCGGTATGCCCCCAATTGCCACGAGGATGACGCCGACGCATTCCGGAGCTGGCCAGCTGGCAGGAATCGCACGGACGGTAAGTCTCATGTGAGGGTCTACTCCGCTTGTCCGAGATTGATGTCCTTAGTCGCGGCAATGAGTGTGTCTTGAATCTCAAACCTGTTCGATATGACTGATGACCTGTGGTGCGTACCGAGGGCAGACACCACAGGTCATCAGGTCACAGCTTATCCAAGCCGGTGGATGCAGCCGTTCAGTACGAGGCGTTCACAACGCCACAGAAACTGAAGGTGAACTGGAGTTTCTCACCTCGCGGCAGCTCATATTCAGGGTGGGTGCGGGCACCCCATGAATCATCGCCGGCCACGCCGCGACGCATCAGCGCCGGTCGGGCAACAGTCTTGACCGGGGCGGGCAACTCGTTGGGATGGGCAGCGTTTTCGATCTCAAACGGGGTCCACGGCAAAGCGGAGAACTCCATCGGCTCGTCAGCCTCGAAACGGATGCCCCAGCCATCCTCGTCGGTCAATTCCGCCCAGCGCACGCCCGTGCGTGAGCCTGCTTCCTGCGGACGCAGGTACGGGGTCAACGCGTCGGCCACTTCCAGGTCGTAGACACCCAGGCGCGCCCCCTGACGACGGTCCACGTAGCACTCCTCAGGCCCTTCGCCGTACCAGCGCATGTGGGTCAGACGGTCCGACAGTTCAAACAGTGCACCATATTCAGGCATCGACGGCAGCTTCGCGTCAGGCGTTGTCGTCATCGTGACCGTGATACGACCGTTTCCGTCAACCCTGTACACCACGGTGAGCATGGCACCCGGGGTGGTCAGCAGGTCGTAGCGGAACGTGATTGTTGCCGATGTGGCGTCTGTTTCCACCTTCGCTTCCTCGTCGACCGGTCTTGCATACCGTGAGGCAATGAGCCAGGGAGCGCATTCGCGCTGCATGTTCCACCCGTTTTCATTCGAGGTGGGTGCGTGCCAGAAGTTCGGGCGCACTGTGCTGTGAAGCAGTTCGCGCCCGCCCTCGCTTGTCATGCCGTACCGGTAGGACGTCAGTCCACGCGCCGAGGTGAACAGAGCGGAGAAGTGTTCGCCGTGCACACCGATATTGCGCACGCCTTCCACTACTCGAGGTGCAGGAATGCCCGAAGCCGGAGCCGCAGCTCCTTCTACAGCGAAGACTCCCTGCCCGTAGGCGACGACGTGTCCGCGCTCGGCCCATGCGGTGTCCTCACGCAGGCGCATTTCCACGTTAATGACGTATTCGCCTGCTTCTTCAGGCAGGCTGAACGGCAGGTCGTAGGTGGCATTTTCTCCCGGTTCAACATGAGTGTCGAGGGCCCTCTGAGCCAGCATGGCACCTTCATGTTCTAGGCTTACCACGCATATGAACGCATCGGAGTTCGTGAACATGCAGCGGTTTTCAATTGTCACTTTCGCACGCTCAACTGTGATGTCGAAATCCTGGAACAGATAGCTGACTTCCTGAATCTTCGGGGTAGGCGTGTGATCAGCGAAGTAGATGCCGTTGCCGCAGAATTCGTAGTCCGTTGGCGCCTCGCCGTTGTCCCCGCCGTATCCGAAGAACGGGCGGTTGTATTTGTCGCGCATGGCGATTGCCTGGTCAGCGAAGTCCCAGATGAATCCGCCCTGGAAAAGTTCCTCGCGGCGCGCTAGGTCAAGGTACTTGTCAACGGCGCCGAACGAGTTGCCCATGGCGTGCGCAAACTCGCAGAGGATCATCGGCTTGTCGCGGTGCTGAGCCAAGAATTCTTCGACTGTTGCGGCCGGTGTGTACATCTCTGAGTGGATGTCAGTGGAGTTCGGGTAACGGTTGTCGTGAACGACGCCTTCGTAATGTACGACCCGCGAGTCGTGTTCGCGGAAATAGTCGGCCACCGCTGCGATCATCGAACCGCCGTAGGACTCATTGCCGCATGACCAGATTACAATGCTGGCATGATTGCGGTCGCGCATCAGCATTGACGCTGCGCGGTCCAACAGTGCGCCTCGCCACTCTTCACGATTACCCGGCAAGGTGTGATCGATCGGTTCACCGCGCAGCAACATCCTGTCCCACACGCCGTGGGATTCCAGGTTCATTTCGTCGATGACCATCAGTCCGTAGCGGTCACACAGTTCATACAGGAACGAGTTGTTCGGGTAATGGCTGGTGCGGATCGCGTTGATGTTGGCCTGCTTGAGCATGATGATGTCGCGTTCAGTTTGCTCGCGGCTCATCACGCGACCATCAAGGCCGAATTCGTGCCGGTTCACACCTGTAAAGATCACGCGTTTGCCGTTGAGTTTCATCACGCCGTCTTCGATGGCGAAGCGTCGAATGCCCACGGTCTGAGGGATCACTTCACGCAGTTGCCCATCGTTGTCACGCAATTCCAGCGTGAGGTCATACAGGTACGGATCTTCGTGGCTCCACAGGTGCGGCTGCTCAATGGTGATCTCGTAAGTGCCGTCGTCGGAGCGTTTGAGCTCCCCCATATCGTCCAGCGCCACGGTCAGGTCGCCCTCGCCAATGACGACTGGTTTGACGCGCACGATGGCACGTGAGTAATCGTCAGTCAGCTCGGCGCTTACACACAGGTCTTCGAGGTGGACAGCGGGCCGCCGGTAGAGCACGACGTCGCGGAACAGGCCGGAGAATCGATAGAAGTCCTGGTCTTCAATCCAAGAGGCGGCGCACCATTTGATGACCTGCACTGCAAGCTTGTTGCTCCCCTCGACCAGCGCGTCGGTAATGTCGAATTCACTGGGCGTGAAGGTGTCGGTGGCGTATCCGATGTATGTGCCGTTCAGCCACACAACCAGCGCGCTCTCAGCGCCCTTGAAGGAGACGGAAATTCGCTCCCCTTCTTCGAGCGGCCGGTCAAGGGTGAAGGTACGCACGTAGGAGGCGACAGGGTTGAACCGGGTGGGAGCTGTGCCCTCCGCAACGTCTTCCTGCCCATCCCAGGGGTATTGGGTGTTGACGTATTGCGGCTTGTCGTAGCCGCGCATTTGGATGTGCGCGGGGACTGGGATGTCATCCCACGCCGCGCAGTCATAGTCGGGTTGTTCAAAACCGGGCACGGTTGCCGCAGAGTTTTTCGCGTAGTGAATCTTCCACAGTCCGTTCAGGCACTGCTCGTATTCAGAATTGCCGAGGGCGGCGCTGCGCGCGCTTCCGAACCATCGGTGGTCTGAATGCGCAGGCATCCGGTTTTCAGCGAAACACTGAGGATTGTTGATCTTTTCGGAAATGTCGATCATTTAATGGCTCCCGTAATTCCTTCAGTAAAGCTCCGTTGGAGAACAAAAAACACAACCATCGCCGGAAGTGATGTCAGCAGAACAGCCAACATGAGAACACCATAATTAGTTACGTAACCAGCAGCCAAGTTCGATATCAGCATAGGCATGGTTTGATACGACGAATCAACCAGAATGACTTTAGGCCACAGGAAATTATTCCATGCTGTCATGAAGGTAATAACAGCGGCAGCGGCATACGTAGGCCGCATCGTCGGAATATAGATGCGTGCAAAGATCGAAAGCTCACTCAGGCCGTCAATACGTGCAGCCTCGATGATCTCATATGGAAAATTACGCGAGGACTGTCGAAAGAGCAGAATCAGGAACGGCGTAGAAATTGCAGGTAGGACGACAGCCCACGTTGAGTTGACCATTCCACCCTTTGCAAACAGGCGGAACAACGGAATCATGGTCGCCGCGAAAGGAATCATCATGGCGAGCAATAGAACCGCCATCAAGACATCCTTTCCTTTTGAGTGATAAATCTCAAATCCATACCCTGCAATCGAGCACACCAGCAACGCCAGAACTGTAGTGAGCACAGCATTCACAACCGAGTGCCACATTGCAGCTCCAACATTTTGCGTGGCAAGCAAGTCGCGAATATTAGCCATCAAATTTCCGCCAGGCGTGAGTTTTGACGAGAGTACGTCTCGCGACGTATTTGTTGCAGAGACCAACATGTAATACAGCGGAAACAACGAAAAAATCGAGAAAACTGTCAAGAAGAGGTATCCCGGAACACGGCGGAACGTCTTAGTCACGTTTATCACCGACCTTCATCTGCGCCAGCGCAAGTATTGCTACCAAAATCAAAATTACATACGATATTGCTGATCCATAACCGATATTCGGATTCTTTTGGAATGACAACTCGTATAAGTAATGCGACATCGTCATCGACGAGTAGGCGGGGCCACCACGAGTCAAGTTCCATGACTCATCAAATAGCTGAAGTGTGCCGTTCGTAGACATGATGGCTGTCAACAAAATCATTGGTTTGAGCTGAGGAACCGTGACATACCAGAAGGTTTGCCACGCATTCGCGCCATCAATACGCGCTGCTTCAAGACTGGATTGCTCTATGTTCTGCAGAGCAGCCAGATAAAACACCATATTGTACCCAGTCCAGCGCCAAATTAAGCCAAAAACAATGACGAATCTCGCTGTATTAGGCTGCCCTAACCAGTTCACTGGCGAGTCGATCAGACCGATTTTTCCAAGTACGTCATTAACAAAGCCATCATTGGCGAAGAGAGTACGAAAAACTAGCGAGTACGAGACAAGAGAGACTGCGCAGGGAAGGAAAATGGCTGTCCGCCAGAAACCCTTAAACCGTAGATTCCGATCGTTAAGCATGTTGGCAAGGATCATGGCCAATATCAGCATGATCGGAACTTGAATAATAAGATATATGAACGTGTTCTTGAGCGTCATCATAAAGATGTCATCATTAAGAAGACGTTGATAGTTCATATAGAACGGTTCAGCAAAATGCAGCCGAGAGCCTTTACCGGTTTTGAAAGACAAAATCAAAGCCTGCACCATAGGATAAAAGCTCATTATCATGATGAGCAACGCGGCAGGAATTAGAAATGACCATCCAGTTAAGTTGCGACGTCGATATGCGCGACTGGTAGTAGTCCTATTGTCATTTTTATTGTGAGAACGCCTACGAGTTTTCTGTGCCAACATTACAGATATTCTCCTGAATCAATGAAAGGCTTCAGAGTCGATAGCTTCCGCCGTCCTCGACTTGTCATTTCAAAGTCGAGGACGGCAATAGAGCTATAACGAGCACGAAGAATTAAAGTCTACGCAATTAGCGTTATTGCATAGCAAATTCAACGTTATCCTGAGCCTCTTGAAGTGCTTCATCCGGCGACCCACCTGCAATAATCTTGGTAACTGCCGCGCTGACTGCATCACGAGCCTCGTAGTAGTAAACACCGGGGTCAATTGCGGGGACATGCGATCCAAACTCGACAACCTTCTTGTAAACGGGGTCATTGCCGTAGAACTCAACCGGCTGGTTGTATACATCCGATTTACCAGCAGGAATCCAGTTCGCAATAGCGCCTGACGAGGAAAGAATTGTGTCATACAGTTCGGTCGAACCTGCGAAGGTGGACTTAAGGAAATCCGCAGCCAGTTCCACGTTGGCATTCGACGTAATTGCCCAGGACGAGCCACCATTAGTTGAGTAGTTTGTCGCTCCCTCCACGCCTTCCAGCTTTGGAACGTTCGTAATGCCCCACTTACCGGACTGGTCTTCCGAGGTCTGAATCGAGCCTGATATCCAGATACCTTGCAAGGTACCCGCTGCCGTGGAATTCGTAATTGTACCAATGTACTCGTCCCAGGAATTCACCTCGACAAGCAGGCCCTTTTTCACCATTTCTGCGTAGATATCAATGGCCTTGCGCAGCGCGTCGTTATTCACTATGTTGGCTTTGCCATCTTCGCTAAATAGCGATACACCGGCACTTTGCAGGATCATCATCAAGGTGTCCGACGAGCCAGCAACTCCGCTCATCATCGGTTTACCCGTCTTCGCCAGGACGTCCTCGCCCTTCTTAATGAAGTCACTCCATGTAATGTCAGTGAAGTCGTCAAGTGAATAACCAGCTTCCTCCAAGACATCTGTTCGCAAGGCATTTACTGCAGTCCCAGAATCAAAGGGAAGGCCGTAATTCACGCCATCAACTACCGAATACCCCACGACCGCTTCAGGAAATTCGGAGAAATCAATCCCTGAGTCGGAGTAATCACTAAAGAGGTCTGGGTAGTTAATGACATTCTTTTGGAAAGCCATATTCTGGACAAGCACGATGTCCGGCAACTGATCAAACTGCTGCGATTGCGCCAGCGTCGTCAGCTTAGCTTGTACATCATCCCATGGCACTTCAGTGACGTTAATATCAACGTCAGGGTGGTCCTTCTTGTAAATCTCTGCCGCCGTGTTCATTGCGTAGATGTTGAACGCAGGATCCCACGCCCACACGGTCAATGAATTCTCATCACCGCCAGCTGCAGAGCCTGATTCGCCGGAACCGCCACCAGATCCTCCACAAGCAGCAAGTCCCAAAGCTAGCGGAATTGTTGCTGCAGTTGCTAATAACTTCTTCTTGCTCACCATCGAACAACCTCCTATTTATTTCGAGCTGCGTCGACGCACCCCGAACAGTTGGAATGCGATTACGCTACCATACGCGCATCGTAGTGCAAAGTACATTGACACCTATTCGGCTGTGCACTTCATACCAACATAAGCTCCAAGAACACGTGAGCGCCATTCATTCTGCTGTCTGAAGCACGTAGGCCCTCGGCAGCACGATGCGGCTTCCGCCCACGAAACCATGCCAGTTTGCCATATTTCACTATCCGGGAGGTCACCGCCTTAGTGGTAGCCAGTTCGAATAGAAGCTCACTGGCACAGCAACCGGCACTGTCAGTCCTGATCGACAAAAACCTGTTGACTGAGCCTGACATCTGTTACCCTGTGGTTACGTAACCACAGAGTGGTGTCTGTGTGTTACTTGGACGAAGGGACTTTTGACGATGCGGTCAAAACTAGCGGCTTTTGGAGCTCTTATCTGCGCGGGCGGGCTTGGGTTGTCGACCATTCCTGCTTCAGCCATGGACGCCCATGCAGAAGCAAACGAAATTGAGAACGCAGCCCATATTCAGCCAAATCCTGCGTATCAGAGTGAGCCATTCGAGGGATGGGGCACTTCATTGGTGTGGTTTGCCAATGCGACCGGAGGATATCCAGATTCAGTCCGAAACGAACTCCGCGACGCGGTTTTTGGAGAAGACGGCCTCAATCTGAATATTGCCCGCTACAACATTGGAGGAGGCAACGCGACAGACGTCCCGCCATACCTACGTCCAGGAGGTGCTGTTCAGGGGTGGTGGCAGGATACTTTGGATGTCGGCGACGATGACGGCTCCGTTAGCTCTACCTACGAGGATCGGGAAAGATACCGAAATCATTGGAGCAGTAACGATGCATCACACTACAACTTTGAGGCGGACGCAAGCCAGCGATGGTGGATAGACGCCATCAAGAATAAGGTAACGAAATGGGAGGCTTTCTCGAATTCTCCCCCCTATTTCCTCACCGAGTCCGGATTTGTTTCAGGCGGCTTCGACTCAACACGCGAACAACTCAGCACAGAGAACATGCCAGCTTTTGCGGACTACCTCGTGAGAGTCGTCGAACACCTCGAAAAATCTCATGGCATTGAATTTGACACACTTGATCCTTTCAATGAGCCAAATACAAATTACTGGGGAACTCAAATAGATCCAGGCACGGGCTGGCCAACTACCGCCTCGCGACAAGAGGGTGCTCACATCGGGCCCACATATCAAGATGAAATGATACGGGTGCTTGGTTCTCGCCTCGCTAATGAATCTACGAGTACCTCCGTCAAGATCTCCGCGATGGATGAAACGAATCCTGGGACTTTCGTCAGGAACTGGCGCGATTGGTCTCCTGAAGCACGTAATTTGGTCAGTCAGTACAACGTTCATACATATGGCACAACTGACCGGCTTAAAGTGCGGGACATTGCGAAAGCGGATCAAACACCTTTGTGGATGAGCGAAGTTGAAGGAAACTGGTCTCAAACTTCGCTGGGATTCAACCAGGTCGATATAGCCAACGGGTTAGGAATGGCACAGCACATAATCGATGATCTGCGCGAGCTTGAGCCCAGGGCATGGGTCTTTTGGCAACCCGTTGAAGATCTTTACAACATGGAAAAGGTCGAAAAACTGAATTGGGGATCTGTTTTTGTTGATTTCGACTGCGACGAGAATGGGAATTCAATCCGAAGGATTGAAGATGGCGAACCAGATCCATCCTGTAAGGTTCTCACCAACTCCAAGTTCAATACCATCAGAAACTTTACCCATCATATTCGTCCCGGCGACCGTCTCATTCCAGTTGATGAGGTGCACTCAACTGCAGCCATCACTTCAGATGGCAATGGTTTGAATATCGTCCACGTAAATTCAAGCAATGAAACTCGCCAAGTTGCTATTGACCTATCTAACTTCGCCGACTTTTCGAATGCGGTAATTACTCCCATAACCACAACCGAATCCCCGCAAGACAACGTGACGGCGAATGCACTCCGTCGCGGCACTCCGGCTAAAGTCGATGCAAGCGGTGTCACGATGATGACTGTGCCGGCGCGTTCTGTCACAACATTCGAAATTGAGTCTGTCTCTGGAATTAGTCAGACTGCCCCTGCTTTTCACGATGGGGAGTCGTACGAGTTATTTGGCGTGCAGTCAGGTAAAGCTCTCACCGCCGGAGCAGACGAAACAGTCACAATCTACGATCCAACGACCGACCGCTCTACACGGCAAGCGTGGAAAGCGACTGTTAAATCGGGCGAAGGCACCAATCGGCTAGTGATAAACCTTGAAAATTCTCATGGTCAGAAACTTGCTCTCAATGGCGACCGAGTCATAGCTTCAGAATCGGCAGATCCTATCGATTGGATTATTTCGACCACTACGGGGAAGGATTTCACACTCCAAGCGGCAGGAGGCATTCAGGTCCTTGACGTCATAGACCAATCGCGCAACGATGGGGCGCGTGTCGGCATGTATGAATCGTCGGGAGGGGCAAATCAGCGCTGGTTATTACGCGACGTCGCTCGAAAAGGATTCATTGAAACTACGGTACGAACGAAACCAGGTCTTGCCCCGAGCCTTCCAGAACAGGTGACGCCGATCTTTAGTTACGGTCATGGCTTACCTGTCAACGTCACATGGGATACCGAAGGTATTTCTTGGCCTGACCATGGAACAGTCGATGTGCTCGGTCATGGAATAGATCAATACGGTAATGCTTTCGACGATGCGAGAGTCCACGTAGTAGTTGGGGCCACCGCATACGCCGATCCAAGTTCGATAACGGTCTATCCCCACATTTCAATAGAAGAAATCAAAAAGTCGGCTCCTCTGACAACGACAGGCACTGTTGCCGGATCTGAGAAACGCTTCGAAATGCCAGTTACATGGGATTTTTCCTCTCTACGACCAGAAGATCTCACGCATGAGGGTGTCACCAGCGTGTACGGAGAGGCGGAAAGTGTCGGCCAGAGCGTGCCTGCCATTCTTCACGTAATCGTCACCTCTCCTAGCGCTCACAACGTCGCGCCTCATTCAAATTCCTCTGCTAGCTTCACAGAACCGGGATACTCGGTAGGCGCGACGACAAATATGGTGCTCGATGATAAAGCGTGGTCGAATTGGAAGTCTGGTGACAAGAACTCAACGGACATGCTCACTTATGAATTAGAAAAAAGCGAGCTGGTATCGGAAGTTGGAATCTACACCTATAGAGATGGCAGCTACCTCTCTTACCCATCTCGATTGCATGTTGAATATAAAGATCCCGCCACTGACCAGTGGAAGGCGTTGCCCGAGGTCAATGTCGAGTCTTCAGACACAGGGGCTCCATTCGTAAAGGTTGATGTGAATCGCTGGACTCAAGGAATCCGAATCGTTTTGACAGCACGCCCACAGACCCACATGATTATTTCCGAGGTCGTAATCAATGCGACGAGAGCCACTGCATCGAGCCAATCTGGAATTGCACGCCTAACCGCTGATGGCGTGGATGTCCCTCACTTTGTCTCCGGCACGGGCGAGAGCACTTTAGCGATACCGCGGCTAGATCGCGAGAGTGGTAACTTTCCAGAAATCGGCGCAATTCCGCTCGATAGGGATGCGACGGTGACGATAACTCAGGCTTCTCTCGAAACCCCGTTCGCGGTCATCGATGTCTTGTCCGCGGACAAGCAGTCACGCTACCAGCATGTTGTCAGATTCGAGGTCGAGAATCCGGTTGACTCAGCTCAATCTCTCGATTCGTCTCAGTCAACTCGGGAAGAAGCCACGGAGTCCGCGGCATCCAGTCAAGAGCCAGAATCCACCTATCGCATAGTCCGGACTGGTTTCCCAGGAATGGCATGGTTTATCGCAACGAGTATCGTCACGGGATTAGGTATCTGCGCTTTCTTGCCGGCTCGGAAAAAGATGGCTTCATCGCACCTCGTGACCCCAATGCCCGACTAGTTCATGCTCAGGTATCCCCTTCTTCGGTGGGGATGCGCTTTGAAGGACCTGCAAATGGTAAAGCCAGCGCCTCGGCAAGATGACTCGATTCATTCATCTTGCCGAGGCGCTGGCGCGTTTTTAGGGTTAATGCCCGGATTGTGTGTACGTGGTGTTGGTTTTTGTTCGGTGTGTCAGGGGTTTTAGCGCTGTGTACATGCTTTGAAAGCATGTATGGTCCATGGTCTAGAAATCGGCCGCGTTGTGGTGTATGCGGCCAC
>NZ_KV816944.1:0-1190 GCF_001814535.1 Actinomyces sp. HMSC065F12 | reverse complement strand
TAGAAATCGGCCGCGTTGTGGTGTATGCGGCCACAAGCTTGTCAAGAACGGTCAAACCAGTGCTGGAAGAACCAGGTGGCGGTGCCGAGCGTGCGGGGCGTCGAGCGTTATCAACCGCCCAGATGTCACCAGGCGAGCCCAGGCATCACTTTTCGTGTCATGGTTTGTGGCAGGAGTGTGCGTCAAACAGCTGGCAATGCCGACAACCACGTTTGCCAGAAAGGTCTCCTGGTGCTGGCACATCACTGTGCCCCAGCCACCGCTAACGGGCCACTCCTATCCCCAGATCATCATCGACGGGATTTATCTATCCCACCACTGGTGTTTACTGATCGCAACAAACGGGTCACACGTCATTGGCTGGCAGTGGTGCGACCGTGAATCCGTAGCCGCATGGCAGGCGCTTCTTTCCAAGTTCCCAGCCCCTACCGTGGTCATCACCGATGGCGGGCCAGGAGCACTCAAAGCGATCCGGCAATGCTGGCCCGCCACCGGGGTTCAGCGCTGCCTGTTCCACGTATGGCTCAACACGAAAACCGACCTGACAGGGCACCCGAAAACCCCTGCCGGCAAGGCATTACTGCGCCTCGGAGGCAACCTCGCCGCCATCAACACTCTCGACGAAGCCGCCACATGGGCCACCCAACTCAACAATTGATGGAACGCTTACGGGTATCTCACCCGCGAACGAACCTACAACACCAGCTGGCAACCAGGACAACAACACTGGTGGTACACCCACTACCGGCTTCGACGCGCCTACCTGCGCCTAGCGAAGCTACTGGCCAACAAGTCCCTGTTCACTCATCTTGACCCCAGCATTGCCACCCTTGGGATAGCAAGAACCACAAGCAGTCTCGAAGGTGGGATCAACGCCGGCATCAGAAAACTGCTCGCCGCTCATAAAGGCCTGTCACAAGACCACATGCGAACCGCGGTCCAATGGTTCCTCAACAACAAATCAATCCACCCCCACCAACCGGTACGCTACCTCACCAGCCACTACCAGCCACCAGCCCACAAACCCCTCACCACGCGTGCCGACAACCCCGGCACACCAGCCCGCTACGACACCACCATCGACTACGACACCAACTACCAAAACGGATCACTACACATCAAAAAAGGCTGGGCCGGACACCAAACACCCCGCGACACGCCCACCCCATACACACATTTCGAGCATTAAC